>CAYUHO010000036.1:0-12544 GCA_964444445.1 uncultured Piscirickettsiaceae bacterium
CTCTATTGATGGCTAACCGCTAATTTAGCGATTTAAATAGCCTATTTATTAAAAAAAATTTATACAGTAAATGTAAGTATTTTAGCTAGATAAGTCAAATTCAAACAATACAATCTGAATAGATATTTTTTATACCTGTATAGGGGACACTAAATAATTATCCCACCCATTTTCGAGCATTTCTAAACAAACGCATCCATGGGGCATCTTCTTGCCACTCATCAGGGCACCAAGAGTTTTGAACACTTCTAAAAACTCTTTCAGGATGAGGCATCATAATAGTGACTCTTCCATCAGTTGTAGTTAAACCAGTCATACCATTTTTTGTCCCATTTGGATTTAAAGGATAAACTTCAGTATTCGCGCCATGTTCATCAACATAATTAAGCCCCACAAGATTTTCGATATCTGATGGTATCTTACCATCAAATTCCATACGCCCTTCACCATGTGCAACAGCGACTGGAATACGTGTACCCTCCATGCCTTTTAACAACACGGATGGTGACTCCTGAATTTGTACTTGTGAAAATCTTGCCTCAAACTGCTCAGATTCATTTTTGACAAATTTTGGCCAAAACTCTGCCCCTGGGATAATTTCTTTTAAATTTGACAGCATTTGACAGCCATTACAAACACCAAGGGTGAAAGTATCTTCTCGAACGAAAAAAGACTGAAAGACTTCCCGTGCGAGCGGGTTTAACAAAATAGAATTTGCCCAACCTCTTCCAGCACCTAATACATCACCATAAGAAAATCCGCCACAAGCAACCAGGCCTTTAAACTCGGTAAAGGTTTTATCGCCAGAAAGAATATCTGTCATATGTACATCAACCGCTTCAAAACCAGCCTTATCAAAAGCCGCTGCCATTTCCTGTTGACCATTCACTCCCTGCTCTCTCAAGATTGCCACTTTTGGACGTTTATTTCGATCAAACTCTGCTGTGATATCTTCATTCTGATCAAAAGTTACTTTTGGATTTATACAAGCTATCTCATTATTACTAATCGCTTCAAACTCTTGCTTAGCACAATGATCATTATCTCTTAATGATTGAATTTTAAAGCTCGTTTCTGCCCACAACTGCTGATAGTGCTTACGCTCACCCTCTAAAACGACTCTTTCTTGGGATAAGATTTTTATGTTATCCGTTGGACTAGTCGTTCCAATCCAATGAGTTACTGAGGTTAAAGAATGCTGTTCCAAAATCTCTTGAACACGGATCTTATCCTGCTTAGTGACTTGAATTACAACCCCAACCTCTTCAGAAGTCAAAGCTGAAACATATTCTTCACCCAATGAGGAAGTATCAATATCTAAGCCACAATGACCAGCAAATGCCATTTCTAATAGTGTAATTAACAAACCACCATCTGCTCGATCGTGATAAGCCAGTACAAAATTCTCAGCAATTAAGGCTTGGATTGCGTTAAATAGGTTTAACAAATCATCAGCTGAGTCTAAATCAGCTGAAACATCGCCAACCTGATTATAGACTTGAGCCAAACAACTTCCACCAAGTCTATTTTGACCATGACCTAAGTCAATTAACAATAGTTCCGTATCCCCTTTATCTGTTCTTAATTGAGGCGTAACGGTTTTTCTAACATCGCTAACAGGTGCAAAAGTTGTAATATTTAATGAAACGGGTGAAATAACCGCTTTAGCATCGCCATTTTCTTCCCAAACTGTTTTCATTGACATGGAATCTTTACCCACAGGGACGGCAATCCCTAAAGCAGGACATAATTCCATACCAACGGCTTCAACCGCATCATAAAGGGCAGAATCTTCTCCAGCATGCCCTGCTGCTGCCATCCAGTTTGCTGAAATTTTAATATCAGACATTTTTTCAATTTTTGCACAGGCAATATTGGTAATGGCTTCAGCAATTGATAAACGCGCAGAAGCTTTTGGGTTAATCAAGGCAACAGGCGGTCTTTCCCCACTTGCCATTGCTTCACCGGTGTAACCATTATAATCAGCACAAGTCACCCCTGCATTTGCAACAGGTACTTGCCAAGGTCCAACCATTTGATCACGGGTAACCATGCCTGTAATACTTCTATCACCAATAGTAATTAAAAAGCTTTTACTCGCAATCGTCGGTAAACGTAACAATCTTTTAGTTACTTCATTTAAATCTAATACCGCAGGTTCAAATCCTGGCTGAGGAATTTTTCTTGTATCAACTGTTCGGTGCATTTTAGGAGGTTTACCCAATAAAACATTTAAAGGCATATCAACTGGATTATTATCAAAAACCGTATCATTTACTAATAAATGTTGCTCTTTAGTTGCTTCCCCAACAACCGCATACAAACATCTTTCTCTTTTACAAAGCGCTTCAAATTGCTCTATTTTTTCTGGATAGATGGCAATAACATAACGCTCTTGAGATTCATTGCTCCAAATTTCCATTGGTGACATACCTGGTTCATCATTAGGGACTTTTCTCAAGTCAAACTTAGCACCACGCCCTGAGTCATTCACTAATTCAGGAAAGGCATTCGAAAGTCCACCTGCCCCAACATCATGAATTGACGCAATTGGAGAATCTTCCCCCATATAAGTACAGCGGTCTATCACCTCTTGTGCTCGGCGTTCCATTTCTGGGTTTTCTCGCTGCACAGATGCAAAATCGAGTGTTTCACAACCCGTACCGCTATCAACAGAAGAAGCAGCACTTCCACCCAGACCGATTAACATGGCTGGACCACCTAATACGACTAATTTCGCACCCACTGGAATGTCATTTTTTTGCACAAATTGTTCACGAATACTACCCAAACCACCCGCTAGCATAATAGGCTTGTGATAACCACGAATTTCATCACCATCATGAGTCAAAAATGCATTTTCATAGGTTCTAAAATAACCGTTAATGGCTGGACGACCAAACTCATTGTTAAAACTTGCCGCACCCAAAGGTCCTTCAATCATGATATCAAGTGCTGATGCCATTCGGCTCGGTTTACCATAATCTCTTTCCCAAGGCTGAGTAAACCCTGGAATATTCAAATTAGAAACCGTAAAACCTGTCAAACCTGACTTAGGTTTTGAACCTCGCCCGGTTGCACCTTCATCACGTATTTCCCCACCAGAACCAGTTGCTGCACCTGGGTAAGGCGAGATTGCGGTTGGATGATTGTGAGTTTCAACCTTTATCTGAAAATGAACAGGCTCTTCACTGGTTTGATAGGCATGAGACGCTGAATCTGGAAAAAATCTTGTCGCTTGATAACCAGCGACAACCGCAGCATTATCACTGTATGCAGAAAGCACCCCCCCTGGTGTTTTTTGTTGAAATTTTTGATAAGTATTACGAATCATACCAAACAATGAGTTAGGCTTATTTTCACCATCAATTGTCCAATCGGCATTAAATATTTTATGGCGACAATGTTCCGAGTTTGCTTGTGCAAACATCATTAATTCAGCATCAACAGGATTTCTGTTTAGACCCTTAAACGCATCGACTAAATAATCTATTTCATCAGAAGAAAGCGCCAGTCCCATTTCACCATTAGCAACCTGCAAAGCTTCCTTACCGCCTTTTAAAATATCGACAGTACTAAATGGTTTTGGTTGTTGATGAGAAAACAATCCCTCAAGTGGTTCTAATTCTAAAAAAACCTGCTCCATCATACGATCATGTAACAAAGCTTGCATTTCATTCAAGTGTTCATTTGCGACACCCTCTAAACTATAAACAACGCCTCGTTCAATACGATTCAAGCTTGAAATACCACAGGTTTTTACAATATCGGTTGCTTTGGAAGCCCAAGGGGAAATAGTGCCAAGCCTTGGTACAACAATACAACTATTGTTTGTTAATTCACCCGTTAGGGTTTTCTTACTATCATTCAATAAAATAGATAAGGTTTCAAGCTCAGAGTTATTTAAACGCTTATCTTCCAAAACATCAGCCATATAAACATACTGACTTTTGATAGATTTTACTTCACCTAGCTTTTTCAAAGCATTAAGTAGTTTATTAAGACGATAACTAGAATGGGCAGAATTTCCCCAAATAATTTGCATAAAGAAGAACCTTTAGAGACCTTTGCACGAGTTAGTCGCGAGAGTAAAATGTGATAGAATTTTGCAGGTTTTAGTCAAAAAATAAGCTTAATAGCTAGCTATTGAGCGTTTTTTTGGCTGAAAGATGCGAAATTATAGCCATTATAATCCGTGAATAACCTCGTGCAAAGGTCTCCTTTAAAATAATAAGACAGATAACCTGCCAAAAGAAGTGTTTATAAAACCGCCGAAATCAACTTAAAACCACGATACTTTAAACACTACTATAAAGCCTTATAGAAGACCAAGAGATTGAAATAAATACTTACGTTCTTTTTCTGAAAGAGGCAAGTCTGCATTTTCAGAAGTCACCGTCAAATGACTATAGGAATCTCCATCAATACTGACTGATTTAAACTTAAACTCGACTAGGTCATGCGTTAATTCATCAACATTTTTAGGCAGTTTCACTTTAATTGAAAGATGAGGTTTATTAACTTCCTCCACTTGCCAGCCAGCACGATATAACATCGCGACAAAATAATCCCAAGACATATTCTCACTCGCCTTAAAATTAATTCCCATTAGCTCTTTTTCTTCATCGATAGTTTCAAAAAAAGAAGAGGTCATTTGAATTTGCTGTAATGCTGTTTGCGTCGAAGAACCAAAGAAAATTGCTGCCTGATAAAGTGCTTCAGCTTCAAACATAGGGTTGTAAGGTCTTACTTGCCATTCAGTTTGATCATTTCCAACGTCTATCCCCTCTGCGTCCTGCGGTTCAGCAAGGGCATAATGATAGAAAAACACCCTAACATTTCCGTCAACAGATTTTGGCTCAACTCTAACAACAATTCGATCATACATACCCTGAGCAAGTTCAGGACGCCAGCTATTAAGTAGTCGGGTTAAAGGACCTTGCAATGAAGGAGGCACGATTTCTGTACGTTTCAGAAAATTGGTTTTTATAAAACCGATATCCTGACGTTCCTCTGCTACCTCAAACCCCATTGAAATCAATAAAGATTGAATCCCCGCCCAAACTACTGGAGTTTGAATGGTTCTTAACTCTAACCACCTTTCAGATAAATTACTTTTGATAATGACATTATCAGATTGAAAACTAGGCAAGGTTGATCTCATAGATGACTTATTCTTAGCAGACTCATCCGTTAACAAAAAACCTAACTCCTGTTGCGATTTTGTTTGTAATAACAAATCCGGTGGAACATCAAGTGCAGAAGTTAATTGGTTTTCAGTTTTACGATAATCCGTTTCCCCATCGTAATCAATAACATCTTGTGCATTTTTTTTAGTACTTGAACTACACGCAACAAGCACTAAGGAAAACAGTGAAATTATTACTAATCTTAAAGAGTTCAACATAAAACTATAGCGCTCCTACCTGTTGTAAATCTTTTCTTAGAACCGAATGATACTCTTCAGATAAAACAGTCATCGGCAAACGAATGGTTTTACCAATCAAGCCCATTTCAGCTAAACACCATTTAACAGGTATAGGATTGCTTTCTACAAATAAATCTTGATGTAAAATCGCTATTTTAGAGTCTAATTCCAAGGCTTGATCTGCCTTGCCATCTAAAGCGAGTTGATAAGCTTCTGCCACCTGCTGTGGAACAACATTAGCCGTTACAGAGATAGAACCATGTCCACCAAGTAAAATAAATTCAATTCCCGTTGCATCATCACCTGTATACAAATCAAAATCATCAGCGACCAATGACTTAATCTCAGTCAAACGCGTTAAGTCTCCCGTTGCTTCCTTAACGCCAATGATATTTTTTATTTTTGCTAAACGCGCAATGGTTTCAGGCAGAATATCACAAGCCGTTCTTCCTGGAACATTATATAAAATTTGTGGTATATCAACTGTTTCAGCTATTTTTTTATGATGTAAAAACAACCCTTCTTGGGTGGGTTTATTATAATAAGGAGAAACAAGAAGGCAGGCATCCGCACCTGCATCTTTAGCACACTGCGTTAACTCAATGGCTTCAGAAGTTGAATTCGCTCCTGTTCCTGCAATAATTGAAATTCGACCCGCCGCTTTTTCAACCACAAAACGAACAACCGCACAATGTTCCTTAAAATTAAGTGTTGCAGATTCTCCTGTTGTACCCATTGCAATAATTGCACTTGTTTTTGCTGTGATATGCATTTCTATCAAATTTTCTAGAGACGCAAAATCAACCGATTCATCGGGCAACATTGGCGTAACTAAAGCAACCATACTTCCTCTAAACACTCTCAACCCTCTTCAAAATCTATAATGAGATAAAGGAGTAATTTTACTTTTAAAATCACGAATATTCAATCAATTAAAACAGAAAAATACAGCGTTTAACAAACCGAACATTAAAGACACACTGAGCAGCTAAGCTGTCATAAAAAAGTAATTGAATTTATAAAAAAAACGATGCATACTAAAGACAACGCGATTACAAGCATTCTCAACAATATAATTGGTTAAAACAAAATGACAAACACTGAAACCCGTTTATTTATACTTGACACCAATGTGCTAATGCATGACCCTATGGCTTTGTTTAACTTTGCTGAGCACGACATCTTTATCCCGATGACAGTATTAGAAGAACTTGATGCGGGTAAAAAAGGCATGTCAGAAGTTGCCAGAAACGTCCGTGAAACCAATCGACTCCTAGATCAAATTATTCAAAAGGCTAGCTTTGAAGAGATCAAAAATGGACTCAATATCGAACGAATCCACCCTAACCTAGATCCAGAAAAAACACGTCTTGGAAGGCTTTATTTTGAAACCGAACCACTTTCAGCCTCACTGCCAAAAGGCTTACCAAGCCATAAGGCAGATAACCATATACTGCAAACAGGTTTAGCCTTAAAAGAAGAGTTCCCATTAAGAAATGTTACCCTTGTTACAAAAGACATTAACATGCGTATTAAATCTTCTGCTGCTGGACTACATTCAGAAGATTATTATAACGACCGAGTTCTTGAAGACGCGGATCTCCTATATACTGGTTGGGAAGAAATTGAAGAGAACTTTTTTGAAAAAAACTTTAAAAACATAAAGTCTTGGCAAAAAAATGGCACCACCTTCTATGAAATTAATACAAACAATAAATTTAACTGGTATCCAAATCAATGCTTAGTAAGCACCAGTCCCTCAGGATTTAGCGCAATTGTCCGCAATACACAAGGTAAAAAAACAACCATCGAATACCTACCTAGTTTTGAGCAAAACAAAAAAAGCATATGGGGGATTTCAGCTCGAAACCATGAACAAAATATTGCACTAAACTTTTTAACCGACCCCAATATTGACTTTGTCTCTTTACTCGGAATTGCAGGGACAGGTAAAACACTGCTGGCCTTAGCAGCAGGCTTAGAGCAAACCTTAGAATCCAACATTTACAATGAAATCATCATGACAAGAGCAACCATTCCTATCGGAGACGATATTGGGTTTTTACCAGGTACAGAAGAGGAAAAAATGACCCCCTGGATGGGAGCGCTAATGGATAATTTAGAGGTACTTACCAAAACAGAGGGACACTCGGACTGGGAAGCAGAATCGACCCAAGAATTACTAAACAAACGCATCAGAATAAAGTCACTTAACTTTATGCGAGGAAGGACTTTTCAGAACAAATACATTATTCTTGATGAAGCGCAAAACCTGACCCCAAAACAAATGAAAACACTCATTACGCGTGCTGGTGCAGGTACCAAAATAATCTGTTTAGGTAATATTGGGCAAATTGATTCGCCCTATTTAACTGAAACAACAACAGGGTTGACTTACATCGTTGATAGGTTCAAAGATTGGGAGCATGCTGCACACATTACACTAACTCAAGGCGAGAGATCAAGACTAGCTCAATTCGCTTCCGAGTCTTTGTAAAACCCCCCAATCCTCAGATAGGATTAGGGTAAAGAAAATTTTATGGTTACGACAATTGAAGCCGCTTAAGCGAGCTTATTTATGTGTACCTTTCGTTCAGTGGGTAATTCAAAACCTTCTTGTATAGCTTTTTCACGGCAATATTCAACCGCAAAATCCAATAATTCACCAACCGCTCTGTGCCTAAATTTATGCTTTTGTCTCACATGTGAAAAAGGACGAGTTAATGGAGGATCTAACGCAATCGCTTTTAAAGTATTTAACTTCAATTCCTTATTAAGCGTTGTACGTGAAACAATCGCGATCCCAACACCTGACTCTACCGCCATTTTAACCGCTTCAGGACTCCCTAATTCCATCTCGACATTTAGGTCTGAATAACTAAGTCCTTGTTCACCGATATAGGTATCAATAACCGATCTTGATCCTGAACCCTCTTCACGAGAGATATATCGATATTTTTTAATCTCTTCAACAGCAACCTTATCTCTTTTAGACAAAGGATGATTCGCGCCTACAATCAAAACCATCTCATCTAATCGACAAACTTCAACTTCTAAGTTCTTATTATAAACAGGCGCTTCAACAACACCCAAATCAATCATATTGTTCTCAACCATGGACACAATTGCATCTGTATTACCAACTTGTAATCGAATATTTACATCTTCAAACTGTTTTTTAAAGGCTCCAAGTAAGCTGGGCAACAGATATTCAGCAATCGTGGTACTCGCACCAATCAATAGACTACCCGCTACCTCTCCTGTCAATTCTTTAACCTCATTATTCATTTTTTCATAATGTTCAAGAATCAATTCAGAGTAGTCATATACGACTTTACCAGCTTCAGTAAGGGTTATTTTATTATGGGTTCGATCAAAAAGACGGGTGTTAAAGAACTCTTCAAGCTGCTTCACTTGAAAGGTGACTGCTGGCTGAGTCATATGTAAGGTTTCTGCCGCTTTAGTAAAGCTCATAACCTTTGCAACCATGTAAAACACCTGTAGTCTTCTATCTGCCATGTAACCACCTTTTTTATTCTTTAGACAAGTCTACCCCGCCATAAAATTTATTTATTAAATGACTATAAGAGTATATTAGAGAAATGTCAAAGACTTTATGCCAAAAACCCATTAAAAAAGCATTGTAAACTTATATAAGAACCATTCTCACAGCTATCGCACTGATTTATCAAGTTAAATCCTTGATGAAAAACAACATTAATCATCAAGTTAAAACTTAAAAAAGCCTAAAAGATAGTTTTCACGAAGATTTATCCACTCTTCTTTTGGGTTTATTTACCTTACTACCAGCAGGCTTTCTTTTGAAAGGTTTTTTGGTAATCTTTGCAGGATTTTCTTTATTCGTATTGTTCTGATTTTTAACTGACTGCCCACTATATGTTTTTGTGGGTTTCGGTTTTTTGGGTTTTTTAATCTTCTTGCTTTTCTTTGTACCCAACTTTGATAAGGGTAAATTATGATCTGGTTCAAAGCCGTCATACAATCTTCTTTCAAGTAATTTACCAATTAAGTGCTCAATATCAACTAGCTGCTCAAACTCGTCAGCGCAAACTAAGGAAATTGCCTCTCCCTTTTGTCCCGCCCTCCCTGTTCGACCGATACGATGCACATAATCTTCTGCCACCTGAGGTAAGTCAAGATTTATAACATGCGGTAATTGCTCAACATCAATCCCTCTAGCAGCAATATCTGTTGCAACTAATACACTTGCTTTGCCCGATTTAAAATCAGCTAAGGCTTTGAGGCGCGCGTTTTGACGTTTATCACCATGAATAGAGGTCGCACTTATACCATTACCCTCCAACTTTTTTGCCAACCTACTTGCTCCATGCTTTGTTCTCGAAAAAACCAACACCTGTTTCCAGCCATTACTTTTTATTAACTTAATCAATAAAGCCGGTTTTCTTTTCTTATCAACAGGGATAATCCACTGCTCTATTTTCTTTACCGTACTATTAGCAGGAGAAACGGATACCTCTACTGGATTATTAACCAATCCCTTTGCCAAAGCTCTAATTTGAGGTGAAAAGGTTGCTGAAAACAATAGGTTTTGTCTTTTTGCTGGTAAAAAACTTATGATTCTTTTTATATCATGAATAAAGCCCATATCTAACATCCGATCAGCTTCATCAAGCACCAACACTTGTAAACCATCAAACTTAATCGCATTCTGCTGATACAAGTCAATTAAGCGACCAGGTGTCGCAATTAAAATATCAACTCCCCCTCTTAACTTCTGCATTTGAGGATTAATTTTTACACCACCGTACACAATCGTAGATTTTAAGTTTAAATATTTACCATATTCTTGGACACTTTCACCTACTTGAGCGGCTAGTTCACGGGTTGGGGTAAGTACCAGTGCTCGTACTTGATTTGCTTTTGGTTTTTTTCCTTTCGACAATATCTCTAACATCGGCAGGGTAAAACCAGCGGTTTTTCCTGTACCTGTCTGAGCGGCAGCCATTATATCTTTACCTGATAAAATGGCTGGAATCGCTTGCTCTTGAATAGGAGAAGGCTTGTCATAACCTTGATCAGCGATTGCTTTAAGGATTTGTTCGGATAAACCAAGAGAAGAAAAATGCATAAGCTCACATAAGTAGAATAATAAAAAATAGAATTATACCCCCCTTGGTGATTTTTAGGTAAAAACCACCAAGAGGGGTATAATGGAAATCATGTCAAATGAAGTATTAAACAAATTACCAGATGTCTTAAAAAAGGACTTAGATGATAACTTGTGTACCTGTAATGACGTGGTGAAAATGGATATCATCAATGCCATCGCTGAAGGCGCAGATACACTTGAAAAAGTTCGTGCTGAAACTTATGCAACGGATGGAAATGGTTGCTGCCAACGGCAGGTTAGTCGCCTGATTGAATGTATAAACGCTGAAGAATTATAAAAAACTATCCTACTCTGGCTCTCATTTAAGACTTCAGTAACATCTTATTTTTTAAAACCAACCAAACAGAAGCGAGTAAAAGACCATATATATGTGCAATACCTACGATATTGCCACCAATAAAAACTTCTTCTTCCTCTGACCCTCCTATTAGCCATTGCCATATTGCCCATAAAACAATAACAGCCAACATAATCAGCATAAACTTATCTTGACGTTGAGGCCAAATCCCCAACAAAAATAGACCGTACAATACACCAGAAAAACCAACATAATCCGCAAGTTCTGGATTAAAAACCCATAGTAATAAACTGATTCCCAAAGACAGATACAGAACCTCAAAAAACAATTCCATTCTAAACAGATTCCTACAAATCAGACTACAAAAAAGAACACCCAATATATTTAAAAAAGTATGTTCCCAACTTAAATGCACAAAATGAGCAGAAATTAACCGCCAGTAATCACCAGATGAAATTGCCTGTCTGTCATACATAAACAGTCCAGCTAAATCAGAACCCTGCAACATTAAAAGCGTTGTAATTAATACACTTAACACTACAAAAGGTAAAACAAAGGGTAGCGTCCCCTTTAAAATTTGCACTTAAGTCTCCTGATAATATTTTGACAAAAAAAAACCGCATAATAGTGAAAGCTATTATGCGGTTATTCTATATAATTTTTACTAGTCGAACTAGTAAAGAAAATTATGCAAATGATTAAGCTTGGTTACGACGACGCATTGCCATGAAACCAACCATTCCTAAACCACCAAGCATTAAAGCAACAATTGAAGGTTCTGGAACTGCATAAGCCATACCATTCCATCTTGGCTCAAATGGGAAAGGGAATCCAGCGAAATCACCATTCGCAGGATCACCAGGTACCGCACCAGGGTAACCATTACCATCAGAATCAAGCGTTGTCATGGTTAAACCACCCATGCCATCATCTTCAATAGCCCAAGTAATTTCTAACCAAGCATGTGGAACTGCCGCACCAAACCCAGCATTATTTACTTGAAACTCAAGGTAACCCGTGTAGGTACCATCATTATTATCAACGATTGGAATACCTGTTAAACGGTTATGTACTGTCCAAGGGGAATTAATCGTTAATTGAAAACCATCAACTTCCCAAGGAATACCAGATACAGAGTTTGCATCATAATGATGCCCTTGCCCTAGGTACAACATTGCATCATAGTCTATATGAAACTCTGCCCCATCATTTGACCCTGTATTTTCTGGATGACCATCAACCATTGGCCCACGTGCACCAGGCATATCTAGGTTTCTGTCGATGTCCATTGAACCAGACTGATCAAAATCCCAACTCCAATAAGCATTGGTATTAAATGAAGAACCCATATGCGTCGGTTGATTCTGCCAATTTCCATCAACGTGTGCCCATGCTTCAAAATCCAAACCACCTAATGCGGTATCATAAGATTCATCTGTTGGAAAAGGGCACCCTGTTGATAATCCACCTGAGTTATACCCTGAACAGTTATTCATTAAAAAAGTATCTTCTGACTGACCACCAGTATACACACCTGTCAACGCTTGTGCTGAACCTGATGCAAATCCTGCCAACATCATTGATGTTGCTAAAACTAATTGTTTCTTGCTCATAATTATGTCAACCCAATTCAGAAATGTCCTCTTTTCTGCCATTCAGAAATGTC
>CAYUHO010000037.1:0-5068 GCA_964444445.1 uncultured Piscirickettsiaceae bacterium
GAGCAACCCAACTAAAGCTTGCGAATAGAAATCTGTTTTTAAAAAAATCACCAGGGGGGGGGTAGCTTCGCTAGCCCTCTTGTTGTTGCTTATTGATTGTTCAGACTTGTAATTAGTTTTGAAGGAGTTAAACAATGAAATATACAAGAATAACACTGTTGTTATCCTGTCTTCCTTTTTTAGTTTTTGCTAAAGAACCTGTGGTGTTAGAAAAGCTATCTGTTAAGTCTAAAAGCACTAACTTACCCCCTGAAATAACTTCTACCTCAACATTAGATACGAATGTATCCGAGATTAATTTAAATATTGAAGAGTTAAAAGGGGTAGCTGGCACACAGGGAGATCCACTTGGGGCAATTAAAATTTTACCTGGAATTGTTTCAGCCTCTTCTTCACAAAGCGGTAATACAGATGGATTTTACGTGCGTGGTAGTAATGCAAACGAAAATGCAATTTGGGTAGATGGTTTACCAATTGGGTATATTTACCACCAGGGTTGGCAGTTTTCAGTTTTAAACCCTGACACGATTAGTAACTTCAATACTTATCTTGGCGGTTTTGGTGTTGAGTATGGCGATAGACTTGGGGGAGTGGTTTCAGTTAACACGAGAGATCCTCTCGCTGATAAATTTCATCAAAGTTATCAAATAGGGTTTTATGATGCTTCTTTTAAACTTGAAGGGGCTGTAACAGAAAATAGTTCAGCTTATTTTGCTTTTAGAAAAAGTTATTTTGATTTGCTGTTACCTAGTGTAGGAAAACTACCTGATTCAGAAAACACCTATACAAAATTTCCTCAATTTTGGGATTTACAGGCAAAGTATCATTATGAGTTAGAAAAAGGACAGTTAGACTTTTCTGTTTTTGCCGCAGACGACCAAGTGAAATTAAATATAAAAGATGATAATGAAGTTGTTCCTGATCCAGCTCTTGCAGGTGATTTTGGTTCAAAATCGGCCTTTCAAACATACGGGGTAAAATGGCAACAAGAATTAACCTCAAACATTCAACAAACACTTCGTTTAGGGTTATTAAAAAGACAAAATAAGCTTGTTTTAGGGACTCAGCTAGCAGACACAGACCTGAATAAAGGAGATAGTTTTAATGTAGATAGCTCGAGTGATACTTATTTTTTATTGCCAAGTTGGCAGTGGCGTATAGGAAATAATCAAAACTTAAAAGCTGGGATCGATTTTTATCAAACTAATTTTAATGTAAAAGGCTATATTACTCAGCCATGTCGTGAAGGACAGGCTGACTGTACTGTAACGGGGCAACCTGGCGTTGCACTTAATCAAGATTCAACTGGGCAAACGATTGCTCCCTATGCAGAGATGAGGCAAGAAATTACGGGTAAATTATTTGCGACAATAGGGTTAAGAGGAACTCAAACAAAAGTGGCTAAATTTGAAGATCAACAAGTTTCGCCTAGACTTAATGTGGAGTATGAACTAACAGATAAAATTAGGTTAACTGCTGCTTGGGGTAAATTTGTACAGATGCCACAAGGGTATGAGATGGTGGAAGACATTGGTAACCCTGAGTTAGTTATGACACAGGCGGAACATCGTATTCTAGGGGTTAAATTTGAAATGTCCAATTTATGGTCAGGTCAAGTAGAGGTTTATCATAAACCTATGACTAAACTGGTTGTTTCAAGAGACGCGCCTGTTAATTATGTTAATGAAGGAAAGGGGGTCGCTCAAGGCGTTGATGTACTCTTTAAGAAAAAATGGCATGACAGATCATTTGGTTGGGTAAGTTATAGTTACTTAGAAACAGAAAGAACAGATGAAGGTGATGCAAGTAAACGCCTGTTCAGTGGTGATCAACCGCATACGATAAACATGGTTTACAATCAACCTTTTACGGGTAGTTGGCAAAATTGGGTATGGGGCATGAATTTAAAAGCCCATACAGGTTTACCCTACACTAAAGTTGTTGGCAGGGAGGGGAGTCAAATACCTGGTTCAAGTACCACAGCGGATAGTTGTCAAGCAAATCCAGAACAAGACGGCTGTTATTGGAAAGCACAATATGGAAAGATAAATGACAACAGACTACCATTTTATTTAAGTTTAGACTTGTCAATGGAACGAAAATGGCAGTATTCATCTTGGGATTTAACCACTCGATTTGAATTGTTGAATGTAACTGGATTATTTAGACCTAATACGGTTGGTTATGAGTATGAAGATGATTACTCGGATTATAAAAAACCAGATGAAGTATCTGATTTCCCGTTCTTTCCATCATTCAGTATTCGGGCTAATTTTTGAAAAAATCACCAGGGGGGTAGTTACTTGATACAACCGCTTGATACTAGCATGTGATATCGCAATTTTCCGCATCCTTGTTTAGGATTCGGGAATTTAGGTTAAAAAGATATTTCCCTGTTCATCTATTGTAATTGGAACGGTTTCAAGTTCTTCATTTATACAGGGACCATCAATGCAACACCCGTCATCAATCTTGAAGTGCGCATCATGTACCGAGCATTTTAGGGTTTTTTCAAAAGGATTAACATCTATTTTATAGGCTTCATCTAAAGGAATATCTTGATGTGGGCAGTTGTTTAAATAAGCTTTAATCCCTGAATCATATTTTATCAGGATAACCTCATGCTCTAGGCTATCATTCGTAACCACCATTGCTTTTGAATTGGTCACCTGTTCAATATTGGCAAGCGGTTTTTTTTCAATGATACTTGTTAGAAGGTTATCAAGTCCAAGCTGTTGGCATTTTTTAGCAGCCAGTTGACTTGCTGAAAATACCGCTTCTGATAAAGGATGGTTTCGTACAAGACTATCAATTAAAGCCGCGTTAAAAGTATCACCTGCACCAATCGTATCAACTACGTTAGTAATTGACTCGGAAGGTTGATGCTGAATTTTTCCATCAATATCAGTAAACCAAGCTCCTAGTTTTCCCCAAGTACACACTAGTTTGGTATTGGGGAGCTTTGTCTTCATTGCTTCAAGGAGTTCGACTGCATTTCTAAAATGCGCTTGTTTAGCATAGTGATGCGAGAAGATAATTAGATTTGCTAAAGGAAAGACCGCTTCAATGCCTTCACGTTTTTTCTCAACTTCTAATGAAATTGGTTGTTGATCTAAAAAGGTTTTGGAAATATTCATCATGCCTTTCAAATTATCAATATTTCTACCTTCAAAATGTAACCAATCAAATTCTTCTATTTCAATTTTGGCAAAAAAATCAAAACTGATTTCAGGTAAATCACGGTAATGAGTGATTGTTCTTGAGCCGGTTTCTTGGTTTAAGAGAATGTAGGATGTAGGGGTTTGACCTTTTATAAATTGTTGTACATAAGAGGTGTCAATTTGTCGAGTTTGTAGGTTTTGCAGGATTTTTTTTGCAGCATCATCATTTGAAATCGTGGTAACAATACTTGCTTGATGCCCTAGTTGAGAAAGAACATATAAAGAATTATTTACATTTCCACCTGTTTGATAGTTTCTATTACTGGCTCTTAACTCCTCATCTTCATTTGGATAGTGTGGAGTTGATAAGATTGTATCTAGAACCGTATTTCCGATACCTAATATTTTTGCCATAAGATTTTTTGAACTGCTTTTTAATTTGTAGCAATTCTATCATATTTGGCTTAATAATGGCTCTTAAACAACGATATAGCAAGGAGTTGTGATTTCGGTGAATAATTTTCAAAAAAATCATAAATTCAAAGAATAATAATTAATTGTTTTACTTTACTTGAACTGTAGGAGTTTCTTTTAATACAATGATTTTAAAGTAATTATTATATTGTTTGTTCTTTGTAATGATAGTCTTTCAATGAAGACTTTAATCCACAATTTCTGTGGATAACTTTGTGGCTAAATAAAGGAATGTGAGATTAAGTGTTGCAAATACGCCCTTTTTTTAAAGTGATTAAAAATTAGACAACAAGTTTTTTTTACGTTTTTTTTAAATATTTATTAAATATTTTTAATAACTAAATTTTTACTTAAAAAATTAGCACATAGGACTACTTCTTTTACTCTATTGTTTTATCAAATAACGCTTTGATTAGTAAATAACATTAACCGACCAAAATAATTAAATCATCAATTTAATTAAAATTAGAGTAAAATTCCTAAAAATTGATTTGGATTTATGACGATACTATGCAAGAGTTACCAGTACATTACAGCCCTAATTGTTCAAGTTGTGGTTTGAAGGATTTGTGTTTTGCTAATGGTTTAAAGGATACAGATATAGTACTACTGGATAAATTAGTCGATAGGAAACCTTCTATATACAAAGGTGAACACCTATATAAAACAGGTGAAAACTTGAGATCATTTTTTGCGGTTAAAGCGGGCATGATAAAAGTTTATTCTTTTGACGAAAATAAAAATGAGGTTATCCATGGGTTTTATTTGCCGGGTGATGTACTAGGTTTGGATGCTCTGGCTTATGAGAATCATCCATTTAGTGCAATTGCTCTTGATGTAACTAACGTTTGCGAAATTCCTTTTAATCAACTAACACAATTAACAAAAAGAATTCCAGACTTAAATTCACAGCTTTTACATTTAATGAGCCAAGAAATTGTAAATAGTCGTCGTCATTCCTCATTGTTAACACAAAAAACGGCAGAAGAAAAAGTCGCCTTTTTTATTTTATCTATGTCGATGAAATTTCAATCGAGAGGGTATATTCATACTCAATTTAGACTAAATATCCTCCATAAGGATGTTGCAAACTACTTGAATCTGACACCTGAGACAGTATCAAGAATTTTAACTAAATTTAATAAAGATAAGATTGTTATTTGGGCAAAGAAAGAAGTTAATATTTTTGATGAGAAAGCCCTAAAAAACATGGCAGGCGAAGATAATTTATATTAGAATGTCTTCCTAAGCTTTTTAGCTTTAAACTTTCTAAAAAAGGAAAAATTAAATGTCAATTTCAGACTTAAAGAATATATTTATTGTTGCTCTTCTTGGTTCAGCCGTCGTTGGGTGTAGTTCAGAGCCTGTAGCAGAGTCAGAAGCCGAAGCAAAATCAACTAAGGTTGAAGAAGTTGCTAAATCAACTTCAGAAG
>CAYUHO010000037.1:5168-11790 GCA_964444445.1 uncultured Piscirickettsiaceae bacterium
AGAAGTTGCTAAATCAACTTCAGAAGAAGCTAAGAAAGATGTTGTTGTGATACCAACAAACTCTGAAGGAATGACAGCAGAACAGTTACTGGCAGCAATTCAAGGTAAGGTTGTTAATTTTGAATTTGACCGCTCTGAAGTTCAGTCTGACTTTTATGCTTTACTTAAAATGAGTGCGGATTACATGGCTTTAACAGATTCTGCAACCGTCACTTTAAAGGGTTATGCTGATGAACGTGGAACACCAGAGTATAATCTTGCGCTTGGCGAAAGACGTGGTATTGCTGTAAAAGATGCGTTAGTTGCGCAAGGTATTAGTCCAAGTCGTATTAATGTCATTAGTTACGGTGAAGAAAATCCTGTTGCAGTAGGGCATGATGACGCTTCATGGTCTCAAAATAGACGTGTTGAATTTTCATACTAATCACCGATAGATTTTAATAAAAACCTTTCTGCTAGCGAAGCTGGCAGAAAGGTTTTTTTTTGCCAAAAAAGAGCTACTAATATTATGCAAACCCCTCAAGCTACGTTTTTAACCGATTACCAGCCACCAAATTTTCAAATCAATTCAGTGTATTTAACCTTAGAATTGACGCCAGAAGTAACTCAAGTAAAGAATGTCATGCAAATAACTCGGCTTAATGCAGATACAAAGCTTGTATTGGATGGTGAACACCTAGTTTTGGACTCGGTATATAAAGATGGTAAACGATTAACCTCAGGAGATTATCAGCTTGATGATAGGCAGTTAATCCTTAATTGTTTGGACAAAAAATTTGAACTTGAAATTAATACAAAGATTAATCCTCAGCAGAATACACGTCTTGAAGGTTTGTATCGTTCGAGTGGTAATTACTGTACTCAATGTGAAGCTGAAGGTTTTCGTACGATCAGTTATTTTCTAGATCGTCCCGATGTACTCACTTTCTTTACCACCAAAATTATTGCGGATAAAACTGAAAACACTGTGCTTCTATCAAATGGTAATCTAATAGAAGAGGGAGATTTACCAGACAATAAACACTTTGCCGTATGGGAAGACCCTTATAAAAAGCCCTGTTATTTATTTGCATTGGTAGCGGGTAATTTAGAAGTGTTAGAAGATACTTATCAGACATTGGATGGAAGAGAAGTTGCACTAAAAATATTCGTGCAAGCTAAAAATATTGATAAGTGTGATCATGCGATGGTTTCATTAAAAAAATCCATGAAATGGGATGAAGACAGGTTTGGTCTGATATATGACTTAGATAGCTTCATGATTGTCGCAGTGGATGACTTCAATATGGGCGCCATGGAAAATAAGGGATTGAATATATTCAATTCTAAATTTGTACTGGCTAAGCCTGATACTGCCACGGATATTGATTTTGAAGGAATTGAAGCGGTTATTGCTCACGAGTATTTTCATAACTGGACTGGAAACCGCGTGACCTGTAAAAATTGGTTTCAGTTAACCTTGAAGGAAGGTTTGACCGTTTTTAGGGATCAAGAGTTTACCGCTGATATGCTTTCTGCCAATGTTAAACGAATTCAAGATGTAAAAGCGCTTAGAAACAATCAGTTTCCCGAGGATGCTGGCCCTATGTCACACCCAATTCAACCACAGTCTTATATTGAAATGAATAATTTCTATACGATGACCGTTTATGAAAAGGGAGCAGAAGTGGTTCGTTTGTATCATACTTTATTGGGAGAAGAAGGTTTTCGAAAAGGGATGGACTTATACTTTAAACGTTTTGATGGCCAAGCTGTAGCGGTTGAAGATTTTAGAAATGCAATGGCTGATGCCAATAGTAAAGACCTTTCACAGCTCCATAATTGGTATATCCAATCTGGGACGCCAACGGTTAAAGTTCGTTGTGATTATCGTCCTGAAAAACAACAATTGTTCATTTCTTTCACTCAATTTCTGAAAAATAAAGTAGATCATAAACCTTTATTGATTCCTGTTGTATTTGAAGTGCTAAGTAGTAGTGGACAAGTATTAAAAGGTATTGAAAGCAAAGACTGTCGTAAAACGGATAGAGGTTGGTTATTTGAGTTTTGCAAAATATCTGAAACCATTACGTTTAATCATGTAAAAGAAGAAAGTGTCTTATCTTTATTTAGAGGGTTTTCTGCACCGGTTATTATCGACTATGAGTTGAGTCATGCAAGTCTTGAAATGCTTGCCGTCAAAGATAAAGATAGCTTTGTGAGATGGGAGTCTGGACAAGAGGTTATTTTAAATGCAATGGTTGAAAGTTACTATGCAATGCAAAAAGGCGCAGAGTTAAGCTTAAATCCTAGTATCCGAGAAGTCATTAGCGGGATTATGAGCGATGAATCCTTTGAAGAATCATTGAAAGCACTTGCCTTAGAAATACCAAGTAAACAGTATTTTATTGAGTTTTTGGTCGAAAAAGGTGAGTCAGTTGAATTAGATTTTGTTTTGATGATACATCAATTTGTAGAAGAGCAAATTGCACAAATCTTTAAGGATGAATTTTTAAACATTTATCACAAGCTAAATTTAAGTGAAAGCTATTCTTATAATAAACAATCAATAGGTAATCGAAATTTAAAGAATCGTAGTTTATTCTATTTAGGTTTGTTAAGTGAACATCAAAATACGGTTGTAGATCAGTTTAATCAGCACAGTCATATGACAGATGTCTCCGCAGCACTAACAGCCTTGAAACCATTTGATAGTCAAGCCTCAAAACAATGTTTGGCAGACTTCTATGAAAAGTGGCAAGATGATTTACTGGTAATGGATAAATGGTTTGCAGCACAGGCATCCTGTGGAACAATTGACACTTTAAAAGAACTGATCGCACATCAGGATTTTAGTTATACCAACCCTAATCGATTAAGGAGTGTTCTCGGGATTTTTGGACGAATTAATTTAAAAGCATTTCATCGTAAAGATGGCTCAGGTTACGCATTTTTGGCATCAGAGGTGCTTAAGGTAGATAAAATAAACCCTCAAGTAGCGGCAAGACTGGTTGCTGTTTTTTCACAGTGGCATAAGTATGATGAAACCAGGCAAGCCTTAATGAAAAATGAGTTGGTTAAAATGTATGAACAAAAAGGACTTTCTAAAGACGTTTATGAAATCGTTTCAAAATCAATTGAGTCGGAAGAAAAATAGTCCATTACTTTTTCTATTCTACTTATCTTTCTTTTTATGCTCTACACTGAGTTTTGCAGACTCAAAAAAAGAGGTAGTTGACCCTACCTCTATCACACTTGATGAGCAAATCGCCTTAATGGATGCTGAAATCTTGTTGTTAAAGGCAGAGCTTGCGTTGCAAAACAACGCGTTTTCGCAGGTCGAAAGTTATTTAAAAAGAGTTCTTTTAATAAAAGACATCTTATATCCTTCGATGTTAAAAAGATTTAGTTTTATTAAATCTGAATTATCAGCTTATTTAAAACAACACCAGCTTAGTCAGAGTTCACCCCAAAATACAACCTTGGAATTTAAACCTGATCTTTCTAGTATTGCGGTATTGCTTCCTCAAACTGGAAACTACGGGGATGCTGGTAATGCCATTATTGATGGGATTGTAAAACAGTCAGAGGAATTAGAAAACTTGAGGATTCGTTATTTTGATACGAATGCCTATGAGTCAATGTTTGAGTTATGGGAGCTTGTAAAGCTTTATAGCCCAAGCTTGGTCATTGGGCCGTTGGTCAAGCAAAAGGCCATTGATTTGAATCAACTGAACATTAATGTCCCCACCTTGTATTTAAATAAAACGATAAGCCCACGCTCTTATACTCGATTTTTAGGCTTGAACAGAACAGAGCAAGTTGGGGAGCTGGTTGATTACTTAAACTCAGAAGAAGATAAAAAAATTGCTGTTTTGTTTTCAAAAACTGAAAAATCAATTAATCTTAAGGATATATTTATAGCTAAGTGGCAGTCAGAATTCCCTGAACTTCAGATTAATAACGCTTTCATTATTTTAGAAGAGAAAGAGTCAATTGATCAATCAATGGAGAAGCTGTTAAATGCAGATTTATCTCAAAATAGAAATAACTGGTTACAGAGTGTTGTTGAAACGCCCTTGATAGGTAAAGAAAGAACAAGACAAGATATTGATGCGATTGTTTCTTTTTTGCCAGCTGTCAGGGCAGGCCAAATTAAGCCGATGTTGCAATATTATCAGTTAAGTTACATCAATCATCTTTGGTTTCCAAGTCAGTTACCTTCGGTTAACTCGTTTCGTAAACGTATCCATTATTGGCAAGATACCTATGCAATTTTACCTAGTTACTTTGTTGATAAGCTGCAAACTGTTGATAATGCTGAACAGCTAGAAGAAAAAGAAGAACTTGGCATCTTTTATGCTTTAGGAAAGCTAGTAGCAGATGTGGTTTTAACAACAGAAAGTTTTAATTCTTCTGTTTTGGATTCAAGCTTAGGTTATGTTGTTGTTGATGAAAAGTATCAGATCACAATCAAGCCGAAAATGGTTAGGATTCATAAGGGTAGTGTTCAGTAGAATTTTAGAGGTCTTCAATAAGTGTCAGATAAAATAGATCCAAATGATTTAAGTAGCATAGATGCTTTACTTGATGAGGCTGAGCTAGAAGATATGGCAGATGATCAAGTGGAAGAGGTCGTTGCAGAAGAAACTGAGTCCAATCAGGCTACAGATGAAGTTGGTGACTCTGACACAGAAGAGCTCATAGAAGATGATCTTGTAGAGGTGGAAGAAGAGCTTGAATCTGAGCCTGAGCCTGAGCCAGAATCTGAACCAGAATCTGAACCAGAACCAGTTATAGATGATGTGGCAGATAAAGCGCTAGAAAAAAGAGCAAAATCACATAAAGCGAAAAAACAAAAAGAACCTACGGTGGCAGAAATGAATGAAATTAAAAAACTGATTATTATCTTTAGCTCAGTACTCATTACTCTGGCCGTTATAGGTGTAGCAGTTGGTATGTGGGCAGCTTTATCATCAGGTGGACTTGATGATGCCTCGTTAGAAAAGGTTGATAATATTGAGTCAGGTGTAACTGAATCATTGTTAAATACCAATGCGTCAAATAAGACAATTAAGGAACTTGAAAAGAAAGTCGATGGTTTGAGTTATCTTATTAAGCAATTAGATCAAGACTTATTGGCGATATCTTCAAAAGCAACAAGTCAAACTGAGAAATCCTTATTGAACCTTGCTGCTAGTCACCAAGGTGCAAATGCGACTAAAGAAGTTAAAAAAGTTGAGCATGAACAACAGAAGAAAGCTGAAGAGAAGACTGTTAGTCAAGTTACAAATGTATCAGATCAGTCTAAAAATACTGTCTTAAATTCAAATATTACTAAAAAAATTGATAAGGTAAGTGCTCAAATGTCAAATGCCCAACGAAGAATTTATGAAGTTAATAAACGAATAAAGTCCTTACAATCTCAGCATAAAAAATTATTAAGAAGTATTAAGAGTGTTGAAAAACAAATGCTTGAAAAACAGCTTAAAACTGCAAGTGTTAAGAAAAAATCGGTAGAAAAAGCTGAAACGAGTAAAGATACTGAAGATGAGTCAGAACCAACAGGTCTGTATCAATATACAGCACCAGGTGGAATGTTTGAGAATAATTCAGACTACTACAGATGAATAGTAAATTAGCAACAGGTCTTTTAACCCTTGTTTGGGTTACAGGCTGTTCGACTACACATTTTCAAGCATCGGATTATTATGAAAAAAAAGCAATGAAAAGTGGTTACCCAGTTGGTGTTGAAGTTTCTGTTGAGAAGTTAACTTGCCATAAGAGTATAAATGGTTGTGATCTTCATATGGAAAGTAAGTGGAAAACACATAGAAAGTATACTAAAGATTATTATTTTGAATAAAGTGGAGAAAACATCATGAAAATACAGCATCTAATTCTTATTGGGTTAACCAGTACGATGGGGTTGATTGGCTGTGCAGTAGAGCCAACAGCTTCTTCTGAAACAACGAAAGCTAAGCAGATTCCAATGCAAGAGAATACGAAAAAAATACAGATAACTCATTCTCATGAGACAGAGGCTTCCTCAAAGGGTTGTGACTCAGGAAAGGTAACTTCTGGTAATTGTCATACTAATCAATTAATAAAGATTACAGGTATTGGTTATGGTGCTGCAACTGCTTTTGCGAATGTTACTAAAGGGCAGCGTCGTTTAATGGCGATTAGAGCTTCTAAGTTAGATGCGTATCGAGCGTTAGCTGAACAGATTTATGGTATTAAAATTGATAGTAATACGGCAATATCTACCCTAACGGCAAAAAGTGACAGTTTTAGAGCAAGGGTGAATGCCGTTGTACGCGGAGCAAGAGTGGTGAGTGTAACACCAATGGCAGATAACAACTATGAAACGGTATTAGAAGTGTTTGTTGATAAACGTTTCTTTGATAACACGTTCATTTATTCAAGAAATTCAGCGGGGAGCAAGGATGGTTATTCTTCTACCTGCCAGAATTTTGATTGCAATGCATCTGCATATGGTTCAAAGTAATTGGATTTAAATATATTACCCTAAGGATACACTGAACAACTAGCTTAAAGCCCCACAGAATTTTAAGTTAGTTATTCAGTGTCTCCTTAAGCAGGGATTAGGGTAATATCGAGATTTTGATGATGAGGACGT
>CAYUHO010000038.1:0-11407 GCA_964444445.1 uncultured Piscirickettsiaceae bacterium
TGGGCTAGAAGTCCACGCAGAATTTCAATCAGTTGTTAAGTGTCTCCTAAAGATAGGGAATCTCTTTACATTCTAAGTTGAGAATGGTATCCTCTTACAATTAAAGTTTAGTCATGGCTAAACATTTGTTAAATGCTAGTTAAGTTTAAGGTTTTGAAGGTAGATGAGAAAGATAAGTCAGTTGTTTTTTTTGTTAGTGGTTAGTTTCTTTGCATCCGTATCCGTTGCCAAGCCAGTTAATGTTGTTGCAACGACCGGAATGATTGCTGATTTAGCAATCAATATTGGGCAAGATAAGGTTAAGGTCATTAGCTTAATGAGTTCTGGGGTTGACCCTCATTTATATAAGGCGACGCAAGGCGATTTAAGACGTTTACAGAAGGCTGACATTATTTTTTACAACGGGTTGCATCTTGAAGGAAAAATGCAGGATATTTTTAATAAGCTAGCAAAGAAAAAACCTGTTTTTGCAGTGACTAAGCAGATTGATCATGCTCAACTTATCAAAGCTGACGGCGCGCATGATCCTCATCTTTGGTTTGATGTTTCACTTTGGCATGCTGCCGCTAAGGAAGTTTTGGCAAGGTTGGTTGAAGTCGATTCAATTAATAAAGATTTTTATCAAAAGAATGCGAAAGCCTATTTGGCAAAGCTTGAACAATTACATGTTTGGGCGGGCGAGCAAATCGGGTTAATTCCAAAATCTCAGCGTATGTTGATTACCGCGCATGATGCGTTTGGCTATTTTGGTCGTGCTTATGGTTTAGAAGTTCACGGTTTACAGGGTGTGAGTACCGCTTCAGAGTTTGGTTTGAATGATATTAAAGTTTTGAAACGCATGATTGTTAAAAGAAAAATTAAAGCGGTATTTGTTGAATCAAGTGTACCTAAGAAATTTTTGCAATCACTGGTATCAGGTGTAAAAGCAGAAGGTGGTGATTTAAAAATTGGCGGGGAGCTTTTCTCTGATGCAATGGGTTTAAAAGGGACAGAAGAAGGTACCTACATAGGTATGGTTAAGCATAATGTTAATACGATTGTATCGGCATTGAAGTAGGTATTAGTTTTATGGATAACTCCCCTCTTATTGTTAAACATCTCAATATGCGTTATCAGCATAACCCAGTATTGACGGATGTTAGTTTTAGTATTCCTGAAGGAAAGACGATTGCAATCGTTGGTCCAAATGGTGCAGGAAAGTCCACTCTTTTAAAGGGAATTATGGGCTTAGAGTCTGTGATGTCTGGCGAGTCGTTATTCTTTGGTGATAGCTTAGAAAAAAAACGTCTTGCGGTTGCCTATGTTCCTCAGCGCGATGAGTCTGACTGGGATTTCCCAATTAATGTCATGGATGTGGTATTGATGGGGCGTCATGGTCAGCTTAAATTCTGGCAACGCCCGACTAAAATCGATATCAAAATTGCAGAACAAGCATTAGAGCAGGTGAGCATGTCGGAGTTTAAAAACCGCCAAATCGTTGAGCTTTCAGGTGGTCAGCAACAACGAGTTTTTCTAGCAAGAGCACTGGCACAAAAAGCAAGTTTGTATTTAATGGATGAACCTTTTGCAGGGGTTGATGTCACCACTGAAAAGGCAATTATTAATCTGTTTAATGATTTAAAGTCAGAAAACAAAACCATTGTTTGCGTGCATCATGATTTGAATACGGTTGGAGACTATTTTGATTGGACGATTTTGGTTAATGCACGTTTGATTGCCGCGGGACCCACTAAGGAGGTTTTAACAGCAGAAAACCTCAATAAAACCTATGGTGGTCGTTTATCTCTGTTAAATGAAATGACCGAGCGATTGTATCGAACGAACCTAGATAAGGTTCATGATGAATAATAGCCTGCAGGGGTTTGAGTTAGTTTCACCAGGCTATTGGCAGTTGTTTGTCGAGTTTTGGAGTTTCTCCGACATTAATGCAACCTGGGTGCTAATTGGAACGATTTTGTTGGGCGTTTCTGCATCGGTTATTGGTAGTTTTGCCTTTTTAAGAAAACGCTCTTTAATGGGAGATGTGCTTGCTCATGCTGCTTTACCTGGTGTAATGACCGCATTTATTTTGTTTCATGCTAACTCACCTATTCTTATGTTTTTTGGTGCCATTTTTAGTTCTTTCATGGGGTTGTTCTTGATGAACTGGCTGCCAAAGAATACTAAGATTAAACCAGACGCAGCGATGGCAATTACACTGTCTTTCTTCTTTGCTTTGGGCTTAATGGAATTGTCTTATATTCAAGGACTAGAAGTTGCTGGCAAAAGTGGATTGGATAAGATACTGTTTGGACAGGCGGCCGCGATGCTTCCATCTGATTTATATCTACTGTCAATCGTATCTGTCAGTATTTTAAGTTTGGTTTTTATCTTTTTTGATAAGTTTCGACTAATTGCCTTTAACCGCATCTATGCCAAATCACTTGGTTTAAATATGGCGCTGTATGAGGGGATATTGGCTCTGCTTATTGTGACTTCGGTTGTGATAGGGTTGCAAATTGTAGGGGTGGTCTTGATGGCAGCCGTTTTATTAACCCCTGTTGCTGCGGCTCGTTTTTGGACTAAAAATTTAGCTGCAATGTTGATTGCCGCAGGTTTAATTGGTGGTTTTAGTGGTTTGATTAGTGCCAATATATCCTATATGGCACCCTCAATGCCAACAGGCCCTTGGATGGTCGTGGTATTGTCCGTGTTGTTTATCTTTTCATTTTTGTTTGCGCCGGAGAAAGGGGTTGTTTCTAACCTACGAAAGCAACAAAAGCTCAGGTTGCAGGTTAGGGAAGAAAACATTTTACGCACACTTTACGTTTTAAATGAGCGAAGCCCACAAAAAGACGGGGTGCAAATTCAATTCCACCATAGTTTTACACTCGAAGATATTATGAAGGCAAGAGCGGTTGATTTGGATGAGTTGCATAAGACCTTAAAAAGGCTTTGTAAGAAAGATTTACTTGTTAAAATGCCATCTCAACAAATTGATATCCGGTTAAGTCAAAAAGGAATAGAAGAGGCCACAAACTTAACCAGACGACACAGACTTTGGGAAAACTACCTGACTGAAAAAGCGAATGTGCCAGCGGATAGTGTGCATGGGCAAGCTGAAAAAATTGAGCACTTATTAACTGAAGAGCAAACACAGCAACTTGAAAAAGAATTGGTTGATAAAGGATTACAGGATCCGCATGGCAAGTCTATTCCTGCTAGTAAAACAAAAGGAGAGGGTGCTTAGTGGAAAGTGATATTTGGATTCTTGCAACTGCAAGCTTGGTTGCTATCAGTTGCTCAATGGTGGGTGTGTTCTTAATTCTTCGTCGGATGGCACTATTAGGTGATGCAATTAGTCACTCTGTTTTACTGGGGATTGTGTTAGCTTATTTAATCACGGACGGGCGTTCAATTATTGCAATGTTAATTGGTGCAGCAAGCATTGGTTTGATAACAGCGTGGCTTTCAAATTCGCTACATAAATTAGGTAAATTACAAACCGATGCGAGTATTGGGATAATCTTTACTTGGTTTTTTGCGATGGGGGTGATATTGGTTACCCTCTATGCAGGGCAGGTTGATATTGATCAGGAATGCGTACTCTATGGTGAAATCGCATTTGTGCCTTTTGATACGATTAGCTTTGGCGGACAGAATATTGGCCCACGTGCCTTTTGGATCATACTAGGTGTTTTTATTCTTAATATCGTTATTCTATTGATTGCCTTCAATCGTTTTGAACTTGTCTCCTTTCATTCAGGTTTAGCACTATCACTAGGTGTTTCAGTGACATTTTGGCATTATTTATTAATGACCATGGTTTCTCTGACAACGGTAGCATCATTTGATGCTGTGGGTGCAATTTTAGTGGTTGCTTTGTTAGTCATACCTGCCAGTACCGCTTATCTGTTGGCAAAATCCTTAAAAGCAATGCTTGTTATTGCTGCAGTTTATGCTGAACTATCTGTTTTAATCGGTTATGGGCTGGCTGTAATTTTAGATAGTAATATTGCTGCTTCAATGGGAGTTGTCGCAGGGGTTTTATTACTGCTTACGGTATTAATTCAACAATTAAAAAAGAAAAAACAATCTGGTCAGTTACTCGAGCTTGGTTAGTGGTTAAAAAGCGGTAAAAATCACTAGGGGGGGTAGGAGATTAGGGGAATTTAATTACGTTGAATTTTTTCAACAATTGACATATTGCGTAAATGGCGGATGATGTCTGCTAAATTTTTACGCGATTCTACTTTAACAATAATATGCATTAAGCTGTAAGACTCATCTTTGTCTTCTGAAGAAATTTTATCGATATTTACTTTGTGTTCAGCGATTTTAGTTGCAACGGTTGCGAGTGCTCCACGAGTATTTATGACTTCGATAAGGAGTTCAACGTTAAAGTATTGTTTTATATTTTTACTCCAATGGACATCTAACCATTTTTCTGGACTATTTTTAAAGTTTTTAACATTGCTACATTCTTGGCGATGAATAACTAGCCCCTTTTCAGCACTGATGAAACCCATAATATCATCACCAGGGATAGGGTGACAGCAACCAGCATAATTAACAACCATGCCTTCTGTACCAGAAATGGCTAGCGGTTCAGAATCTTTTGGAGTTTTATTTGAGCTAAAATCATCATTGTCAGAGCCAAAAACAAGGTTATGAATTTGTTTTGCAACTAGGTTTGCGAACCTTTTGCCATGCCCTATATCTTCTAGCAATGCATCCCAGTTATCAATTTTTAGGACGTTGATTAAACCTTCTTGTAGTACATCTGTTAAATTTTTGTATTTCATATCATAATTTAACAGCGATTTTTTTAATAGTCTTCTGCCGAGTTCTATTGCGGAATCATTTTGTTGTTTTTTAAGGTATGCTCGTATTTGTGAACGTGCTTTGGCTGTTGTAACAAATTGGAGCCATGAAGGGTTGGGTTGTTTTTCAGTGCTGCGCATGATTTCAATTGTTTGTCCAGATTCTAGTTTACTTCGTAGTGGAATGAGTTTTTTATCAACTCGACTACCGATTGCGGTATGTCCAACATTTGTATGAACAGCGTAGGCAAAGTCAATTGCTGTTGAGCCTGTTGGTAGCGTAATGATATCTCCATTTGGGGTAAATAAATAAATTACACTTGGAAACAAATCTATTTTGACACTTTCTAAGAAATCAAGTGAATTACCTGTGCTCTGTTGTATTTCAAGCAAGTTTTTAACCCATTCCTGAGCTCTAAGTTCAACAGGAGATAAAGTGTTTTGGCTTGTATTTATTTCTGTTTTTTCTGCATCTTTCTTATATTCCCAGTGAGCAGCAATACCATGTTCGGAAACTTCATGCATTTCTTTGGTACGAATTTGAACTTCTACATAGCTTCCAAAAGACCCAAATAAGACAGTGTGTAATGATTGGTATCCATTTGGTTTAGGGATGGCAATATAGTCTTTAATTCGTCCAGGAAATGGCTTATAAAGAGAGTGAATGCTTCCCAGTGCTCGATAGCACTCATCTGCGGTATTCACTACGACTCTGAAAGCAAAAATATCCAAAATTTCATCAAAACTGAGCTTCTTATACTTCATTTTTTTGTATAAGCTATAGAGGTGTTTTTCTCGACCGACTACTTGTGATGGTATTTGCTCATCTTTTAAACGGTGTTCAATTGTTTCTGTAATTTTACTTACGATTTCATGACGATTGCCTTTGGATTTTTTCACGGCAGATTCAAGTACGGCGTGTCTGAATGGGTACATTGATTTGAACCCAAGATCCTCCAGTTCAATACGAATCGCATTAATTCCAAGTCGGGCAGCAATTGGAGCATAAATATCCAAGGTTTCTTTGGCAATACGGCGCTGTTTATCTGGACGCATTACGCCCAGTGTACGCATGTTGTGCAGGCGATCAGCAAGTTTGATTAAAATAACGCGGATATCACGAGACATTGCAAGAATCATTTTGCGAAAGTTTTCTGCCTGCGCCTCTTGTGGGTTATCAAATTCAAGCTTACCAAGCTTGGTGACGCCATCGACTATTTTTGCAACATTTTCACAGAAGTTGTTCTCTAAGGTGTCTATCGTGCAGTCAGTGTCTTCGACAACGTCGTGTAAGAGTGCAGAAATAATACTCTCGCAATCAAGTTGGATTTCAGCAAGGATTTCAGCGACAGCGACCGGATGCCAAATGTAGTCTCCGCCCGCTTTGCGAGTTTGTCCCTGATGGGACTTTTTAGCAAATTCGAAGGCATGGATAATGTTGTTGACTTGCTCTTTATCTAGGTAAAGAGAAGCTTTTTGGATAAGTCCATCAATTGAGGTCGGCGTGAACTTATCCATAGAATTGAGGTTTTATCCAAAGAAAGGAGGTGTATCTTGATCAGACATAACCACATCTTTATCAATTGTGTTTGCTGCTAACTCTCGAAGTGCCATAACAGTCGGTTTATCATTTTCCCAGTCTAGAGTTGGCTCTGCACCATTCGAAATTTGGCGAGCTCTTTTTGCGGTTAGAATAACTAATTCAAAACGATTCTCAACTTGATCTAAACAATCTTCAACGGTTACGCGTGCCATAATTCTGCCTTATTTCATAAATTTTTGAGTAAACTATAATTATAACTTAAATGCAGATTGTTAAGCAAAAAAAATGAGTGATTTTGCCTGGTTTAGAATTGCCTGCATAGAGGTGCCTGCATAGAGGTGTTAAGGTTCTAACAAAGAAGCAAGTAAATCTTGCATTGCTATGGCTCGATGACTAATCGCATTTTTTTGCTCAGCGGGAATCTCAGCCGCTGTTGCCTGTAAGGAATTAAACCAAATTAAAGGGTCGTATCCAAAACCTCCTTTACCTCTTTGTTCTGTTAGGACTTCTCCACACCATTTTCCTAACCCGATTTTAGGGGTGGGATCTTGCGCATGTTCAACATACACCATTGCACAATAATAACAAGCCGATCTGTCTGTTGCTTCAACCTTATTTAGCTCAGCTAATAACTTTTGATTGTTTAACTGATCGGAAGCAGACTGCCCTTGGTAGCCCTCAGAGTATCTTGCGGAATAAATCCCTGGTTGTTTGTTTAATGCATTAACTTCTAATCCTGAATCATCTGCTATAGCGGGAAGTCCTGTTTTTAAACTAGCAAAACGAGCTTTGATAAGCGCATTTTCGATGAAACTGAGACCGTCCTCTACTGCCGCCTCAGAAAAATAATCTTTTTGAGATTGAACTAAAAAATGATGCGAGGAAAGAATTTTTTGCATTTCTTCAAGCTTTTTAGTATTTCCTGTTGCTAGTACGATTGTTTTCATAGGGTCTCTTTTTGCAATTGTAGTCATGATCCCAAGTCCTATCTGAGGATTCGGGATGATGTGAAAGGTTAAAAATTTTACGATTCTTTACATATTTAATTTTAAATTGATTTTAATCAAGTTAAGTTATTGATTTAAAGAACATAGCTTTGTATAGTTTACTCAAAGTTCGTTTTAATGTGTGATTTAGAAAGCGCGTTAAAGATTTAGTTTTATATTGGGAGGATATAAGTATGATGGATTTTCTTAAAATGGTTGGCGTTTTAGCCGTAACAGTAATTATACCATTAGTTGTTTTATTGGCAATTTGGATGGATTTCTTGCCACAAATTGTACAAATTGGTATCGCGCAGTTCGCAGTTTACTTTGCAATAGTGTACATTGTTGGATTTACACTGCAATTGATTTATAGCGATATTAAGTACAAAAGATACGCTAAAAAATAATTAATTGGTAAGTTTTCTTACCCGTTTTTTTGTCTTATTTGCTTGAAAAAGCTACCTTTTTATAGGTTGTTATCTCCCCAGATACTTTTTCAAGCATTCTTTTTTCCTTTCCTTATTCTTCTCTTTGCTGAGAGCAATTTCACTTCTTATCGCTTGTGTTATTTTATAAAAATAGGTATAGTTCTGTCATTAATGTAATTTATTCGTTATCTGGGGCGATAATAATGATTAATCTTTTGAAGATGGTTGGTGTTTTAGTTGCAACTGTAATTATTCCTTTAGTTGTTTTGTTAGCTATTTGGATGGACTTATTACCTCAAATTGTGCAGATAGGGATCGCCCAATTTGCAGTTTATTTTGCAATTGTTTATATTTGTGGCGGTATGCTATACATGATGTATAGTGATATTAAAACAAAAAGGTACTCTAAAAAATAGCATTTAATCATTAACTAGGTTTACTTCAGGAGACGCTGAATAACTCACGTTAGTTATTCAGCGTTTTCATATGGTAGTTATGAACTTTTTATTTTATGATAGTGAACTAAATGATAAATACAGAAGCGGAACCAACAAAACAGCCAGTTGTTAAAAAGCGAAAAAAGAGAGTTAAGCTTTTTTTAATGCTCTTATCTTTACTTGGTTTTGTTGCTGTTCCTGTCGTTGGATTCATCGTTTATGGTTTAACCATCTATCCCTCCCTTCCAGATGCCGCAAGCCTTAAGGATGTTTCATACCAAGTCCCCTTAAAAATCGTAACAGCTGACAATCAACTTATCAGTGAAATTGGTACTAAAAAACGTATACCATTGGACTACTCGCAGATACCTGAAAAAATGACTCAGGCGATTATCTCCTCCGAAGATAGTAATTTCTTTCATCATGGGGGCGTTGATTTTAAAGGGTTAGGGCGAGCAGCTTATGAACTGGTTACAACGGGTGCTAAAAAGTCAGGTGGATCTACGATTACGATGCAGGTTGCGCGTAATTTTTTCTTGAGCAAAAAGAAATCCTATTTACGAAAGTTAAATGAAATTGTTTTATCCTATAAAATTGAACATCAGTTATCAAAACAGGAAATTTTAGCGCTTTATCTAAATAAAATTTTCTTGGGTTATCGATCTTATGGTGTTGCTGCTGCAGCTCAAACTTATTATGGAAAGAAACTAAAAGATTTGTCACTTGACGAATTTGCAATGATTGCAGGTTTGCCTAAAGCTCCCTCTACGTTTAATCCTATTTACAATCCAGAAAGAGCAGAGCTTCGTCGAAACTATGTGTTGCGCCGAATGTATGATAATCAGTATATCTCTGAATCAGAGATGAAACTGGCTCAATCTCAGCCTGTGCATGCAAAATTAACGGGAGCAAGAATTGAAGTTGAAGCAGGTTATGTTGCTGAAATGGCAAGAGCTTTTGCGGTTGAAAAATTTGGCGAGGATGCATTAAAAAATGGATTAACCATTACAACCTCTATAGATAGTCAATTACAAAAAGCGGCGAATGATTCTATTCGAAAAGGCTTGCAGGATTATGAGCGCAGACATGGTTATCGCGGTGCAATTACCCATGTTGATTCTGATGTTTTGGAAAACAAGACCGAACTTCAAAATACATTTAAAAGACTTAAACATTATGTTGATTTAGAAGTTGCTGCCGTGACCAGCTTGTCTGAAAGCAAAGCAGAGCTTGTTTTGATGACTGGAGAAGTAACATCACTTGATTTTTCAGACATGCTTTGGGCAAAACCCTACATTGACGTAAATAAGAAAGGTGAAGAACCTCAAAAAGTTGAAGATGTCCTACAGGTCGGTGATGTTATCTATGTCCGTCAATATGATGGCAAGTGGCAATTATCGCAAAGTCCAAAAGCAGAAGCCGCACTGGTTTCTATTGATGCAAACAATGGTGCAATACAATCTCTAGTCGGTGGATATGATTTTTTTAGAAGTAAATTCAATCGTGTTACACAGGCAAAACGTCAAATAGGTTCAAACATTAAACCCTTCTTGTATTCCAGTGCCTTAGCTAGAGGAATGACTGCAGCAAGCATAATTAACGATGCGCCTGTTGTTTTTCATGATGATGTTTTAGAAGATACTTGGCGACCAGAAAACTACTCGGGTAGATTTTATGGACCAACAAGATTACGAACAGCCTTAACGAACTCGAGAAACTTAGTTTCAATTAGATTATTGCGAGAAGTTGGAATTCGTAACGCAATTAGTCATATTCAAAAGTTTGGATTTTTACCAGAGGAATTAAACAATCACAGAGACTTGTCTTTGGCGTTGGGAACTGCAGAATTTTCTCCATTGGAAGTGGTACAGTCCTATGCAACAATTGCGAATACTGGCTTTTCAATTGAACCTTATTTGATTGATAATATTAAAGACTTTGATGGTTCTATTATTTACCAAGCAGAACCACTAAAAGCCTGTTCATTTCAATGTTTTGAGGGAGACCCAACCAATGCACCAAGGGTGGTTTCTGAGCAAAATGCATACATTATAAGTTCGATGTTACAAGATGTAATTAACCACGGGACAGCTAGAAAAGCTAAGGTGTTAAAAAGGCTTGATATTGCAGGGAAGACAGGTACAACGAATGATCAAAAAGATGCCTGGTTTTCTGGTTATAACCCGAATATTGTGACAACTGTCTGGCTTGGGTTTGATAAACCTAGCCCGTTAGGACGAGTTGAATATGCAGGCAGAGCAGCCTTGCCAATTTGGATAGATTATATGCGCGTTGCATTAGAGAATGAAATAAATGCACCCCTCAGAGTGCCTGAAGGTTTGGTCAATATTCCAATTAATCGAAAAACGGGTGAAGCGGTTCCAGCGGATACGCCTAATGCATTTTTTGAAGTTTTTAGGGAAGAAAATGCACCCGAAATACCTAACATAACAGAACAAAACATTGAAAAGATGACACAAGAATTGTTTGAATAATGGCGGTTAACTGGGAAGAATTCACTCACTATTTATCAACTCAAAAACAGGTCTCATTTTCACTTATTTCCGTGAGCTCTGTTTCAGGTGGGGATATTAATCAGGCGTTTCACCTGCATACAACCGAAGGCGATTATTTTTTAAAAATAAACGCGCTCAATCAACAAAAATTACTGCAAGCCGAAGCAAACAACCTAACAGCGTTAGAAAAGACACTGAGTATTACCTTACCAAAGCTAATAACTGTTGGGATGTTTCAAGACTTTAGTTGGTTGCTATTGGAGTATTTGCCGCTCAGCAGAAATGGTGATGATTTGCAGCGGGGCAAAGATTTAGCTTTGCTTCACCATCATCTTTCAGACAATAAAAAGTTTGGTTGGGATGAAGATAATTATATTGGTCGAAACTTACAACGAAATCTTTGGACTGATAACTGGATTAGCTTTTATGCTGAGCAACGTTTGCAACCCCAGTTAACCGAAGCGGTTAGAAAATCCAACAACTTAGCCCTAGCAGACTTAGGTGAACAGTTAATAAGTAAACTTGAACAATTTTTTGATACTTATCAACCTGAACCCTCCTATTTACATGGAGATCTTTGGGGCGGTAATAGTCGTTTTTTAGTGGATGGCAGTGCGGTATTTTTTGATCCTGCAAGTTATATCGGTGATCGAGAAACGGATATTGCAATGACAGAAATGTTTGGTGGTTTTTCG
>CAYUHO010000039.1:0-11133 GCA_964444445.1 uncultured Piscirickettsiaceae bacterium
AATTTTTAGAAATATCAGCAAACAAAAAAACTATGAAAAAGCGCTTTCAAAAGCGAAAGAACTTGCAGAATCAGGCTCTAAAGCAAAATCTGAATTCCTAGCCACAATGAGCCACGAAATACGCACACCGTTAAATGGTGTGATTGGTATGTCAAACTTACTTGCCGATACTGAACTAACCAAAATACAGCTCGAATTTGCAAACACGATTAAACGTTCAGGAGAGACTTTATTATCAATCATCAATGATATTTTAGATTTTTCTAAGATTGAAGCAGGTGAAATGGAGTTAGAGAGTATTTGCTTTAATTTACATGAAATCTTTGAAGACCTAATCGATATTTTTGGTGTACAGTTTAGCGAAAAAAAACTAGAACTGATACCTCTAGTCTCTCCTGAAATCCCAACCTGTGTTTACGGTGACCCAATCAGGTTGCGTCAAATTCTGATTAACCTTGTTGGAAATGCTTATAAATTTACAGAAAAAGGTGAGGTTTCTATTTCAGCAGAAGAAATGTCTCGCCAAGATGATCAAATAACGATTTGTTTTTCTGTTAAAGACACAGGGGTTGGTATTCCAAAAGATAAACAACAAATTCTATTCAACTCCTTTTCACAAGCTGATAGTACCACAACGAGACAATACGGAGGAACGGGCTTAGGTTTAAGTATCTCTAAAAAACTAGTAGAGATGATGAATGGCTCAATCGGCTTAACCAGTGAAGAAGGTTTAGGCTGTACTTTTTGGTTTAACGTTTCTTTTAGTATCATGCCGCAAAGTGAAAATAAAGCGCTAGAAGAAAGCCCTGCACAGGTATTTAACAAACAAAAAGTGCTCATTGTTGATGATAACAATCCTAGCTGTTTAACATTAAGTAAACAAATGCAAAGTTGGAATATAGAACCTCATATTGTTAACTCTGGCGCTAGAGCCCTGATATTAATCAATCTTCTTAGCCAAACAAAAGATACTTTTGACTTAACGATTATTAATATGCAACTTCCCCAAATGAGCGGTATAGAATTGGCTCAAATCATTAAGCAAATGCCAAGCTGTAATTCAACCAAACTTCTGCTCACACTACCGAGCACGCAAAGCAAAAGCTTATTATCTACGACTGATAATGCCCTGTTTAATGGAGTCGTCACAAAACCAATACGACAAACGGTATTAAAAAAGTTACTGATTGATTTCTTTCAAAACGAACCTAAACAGGCAGACGAAGTTAAAAACAATCATAATATTATTAGCCTCAATGGTAACAATAAAAGAATTCTGTTGGTTGAAGACAATCAAATCAATCAACTATTGGCGATTAAAATTTTAGAAAAATTTTCTTTCCAGGTTGATGTCTCTGAAAATGGACAGCTTGGGGTAGAAGCCTTTATGAAAAAACCTTACGACCTTATTCTAATGGATTGCCAAATGCCAGTATTAGATGGCTATCAAGCAACTGCTAAGATTCGAACAAGTAACCCTAAAGGTACTACCATTCCAATAATAGGGCTTACAGCAAATGCAATGAAAGGAGATCGAGAAAAGTGTCTTAATGCGGGGATGAGTGACTACCTAACCAAACCCATCAACATCCTACTACTGCAAAAAACCCTTAGTAAATGGCTCGATTAACCACTCCTCTCCAACTCCTAGAACATCCTCTCTTTGAGCAAGCTAACATTTCTGTTTGGATAAAACGAGATGACCTTAACCATCCGTTCATTCAAGGTAATAAACTCCACAAACTTCAATACAACTTACAAGCAGCAAAACGACTCGGCTGCAATCAACTTATCAGTTTCGGTGGCGCCTACTCCAACCACATTGCTGCACTTAGTGTAGCGGGAAAAGAAAACCATTTTAAAACACTGGCCTATATTCGTGGTGACGAGCTTGCCAACCAGCCTGAAAAATGGAGTCACACTTTAATCAATGCACAAAAAAACGGGATGGAATTTGTATTCCTGACTCGCAAGCAATACCGAGAAAAAAACAGCCAGACCTTTCTTCAAACCCTAAAAACAAACTATCCAAACGCTTTCATTATTCCCGAAGGAGGAAGCAACAGACTCGCAATAAAAGGCTTTAAGCAAACGACACAAACCCTTGAAAAACAGTGTTATAACTGGACTCACCTGATTACAGCGGTTGGAACAGGTGGCACACTCGCAGGTTTGAGAGAGAACACCTGTGAAAGGAAAAAAATACTTGGCGTTGCAAGCCTAAAAGATGCTCAGTATTTAAATGATGAAATTAAAAAACTAACCAAAAAGAAAAATTGGCAACTGCTTACAGATTATCACGGCGGTGGCTACGCCAAAACAACCACTGAAATTTTAGAAAATCAGCAATGGTTTGAAAAAACATTCAATATCAAACTTGACCCAATCTATACCAATAAAATGCTAAATGGATTCTTACAAGAACTTAGAAAAGGTCATTTTCCAGCAGGATCAACTGTAATTCTATATCATTCTGGTGGCTTGCAAGGGGCTGGAGAATAATAGCCCCCCTGGTGAAATTTCCGTTAGATTTGAGTAAAAATCACCAGGGGGGAAGAAACCATAAAATGATTTTGAAGTAATTTCATAGTAATTCCGAAATAACACCTAAGTGACTCTCAGAGAAAAATTTAGACTTAAGTTCTTTGTCTCAATGCTTCGTACAGAATAACACCAGTTGCAACAGATACATTTAAGCTTTCGACAGAACCAACCATGGGAATTGCGGCAAGATGATCACAATTCTCTCTGGTTAGCTTTCTCAAGCCCGTTCCTTCTGCACCCATCACCAAACCAACAGAACCCGTTAAACTGACATCATAGATAGTCTTATCAGTTTCACCAGCCAACCCAGTCATCCACATGCCTGTTTTTTGCATATCCTTAATGCTTCGAGTGATATTTGAGACAACGATAACTTTAACGGTTTCTGCAGCACCACAAGCAACCTTGCGTACCGTTGCATTGATGCCAACTGAATTGTGTTTTGGAATAATAACCGCATCCACACCCGTCGCATCCGCTGTACGCAGGATTGCGCCAAGGTTATGAGGGTCTTGAACCTCATCTAAAAACAAAAATAACGGGTTCTCAATTGTTTCGGCAAGCACCTGTAGATCGGCTTCTTTTAAAGCCGCTTGTTTTGCAACCATTGCAATCACGCCCTGATGCACACCATCAATCTTGTTAAAAAAAGACTTTGGTTCAACCGTCACAACCAAGCCCAATCTTTTGGCTTGATCAACTAACGACTGTACACGTTTATTAAGCGGGCCTTTTTGTACCACAATATTAAAGATTGACTGAGGTGACTGTTTTATCAGTTTTTCAATCGCGTGAATACCATATAACTGTTCTTGTTTCATGCTTCTGTCTTTTTACGAATCTTTATTTGCTGTCTTTTTATGACGCCCTTTTTTGCGGTATTTTCTTTTTTTCTTAACGGGTTTTGACTCGGTAGAATCGCTTTCTTTTTCATTAACGTCTTCAGACATTTCGGAAGTTGTTTCTTCTTCAGCGTCCGTTGCAATAAAACGAAGGTCAACTTTTCTTTTATCTAGGTTAACCTGTGCAACCTGCACTTTTATTCTGTCACCTAGTTGATAAGCTTTACCTGTTCTTTCACCTTTTAAGCAATGTCTAGAAGCATCGTAATGGAAATAGTCTTCGCCTAACTCAGTGATATGCACCAGCCCTTCTACATATAAAGGGTCAAGTTCAACAAATAAACCAAAGTTAGTAGCAGCCGTGACAACCGCTTCATACTCTTCACCCAACCTATGGGATAGATACTCACATTTTAAGAAGGTAATAGCATCGCGAGTTGCTTCATCAGCGCGCCTTTCAGTGCCTGAACAATGTTCACCAAAGGTTTTCATATCCTTTTCAGAATAATCAAATTTTTCAACTGGCTTTTTAGTCCAGGCAAAACGAATTGCTCGATGAATTAATAAATCAGGATAACGACGAATCGGCGAAGTAAAGTGCGCATAATAATCATAGTTCAAACCAAAATGACCTTTATTTTCAGGCTGATATACCGCCTGATTCATGCTTCGCAACATAACGGTTTCAACCATATGTGCATGTGGTTGTCCTTTCACTTTTGCTGATACCGCTGCATAATCCAATGCGGTTGGCTCATCACCACCTTCTAGGGTTAAACCAAAATCACCTAAGAAAGTTCTTAGATTCGCTAACTTCTCATCAGAAGGTTTATCGTGTACACGATACAACATTGGTAACTTATGCCACTTCAAGTATCTTGCCGTTGCCACATTTGCCATTAGCATGCATTCTTCAATTAGCTTATGGGCTTCATTTCTATGAACTGGAACAATATTTTCAATTTTACGACTCTCATCAAAAACAATACTGGTTTCAGTTGTTTCAAACTCTAAAGCCCCACGCTCTTCTCTTGCCTTTTTAAGCGCTTGATACAAGTCATTTAAATCTTCGATATTCTTAACAAGCTCTGAGTAGGTTTGACGATATTCACTTTTTGCATTCGTCAACATATCGTGAACTTCGTTGTAGGTCATACGAGCATGTGAATGCATAACAGCATCGTAAAACTTTGTTTTTTCAAGTTTGCCATTCTCATCAATCGACATGTCACAAACCATACAAAGTCGGTCAACTTTTGGATTTAATGAACACATTTCATTCGATAATTTCTCAGGAAGCATCGGAATAACTTGCTGTGGGAAATACACTGAGTTTCCACGTTCATAAGCTTGCTTATCTAAAGCGGATGCAATTTTGACATAGTGGGAAACATCTGCGATTGCCACCACAAGTCGCCAACCTTTTTTACGAGGTTTAGCAAAAACCGCATCATCAAAATCTTTTGAATCTGCGCCATCAATTGTTACTAGAGGTAAATTACGAATGTCTTTTCGCCCCTCCAACTCTTCTTCTGTCACCTCATTCGGAATCGCATTCAACTCAGATAATAAATCGTCATTCCATTCATTTGGAATGCCAAAAGCATGGATTGCTGAGTCGATTTCCATTCCTGGTGCCATATAGTCACCAACGACTTCAATAATTTTACCAATTGCACTGGAGCGTTTTGTTGGTTGATGAATAATCTCGACCATCACAACCTGAGATTCTTCAGCATCCAAAACACCATCGTTAGGAATAAAAATATCTTGCGCTATGCGGTTATTATTAGGTTGAACCCAAACTAAACCATCTTCCAAATGAACTCGACCTAAAACCTTTTCATTGGTATGCTCAAGTACTTCAACAACCATCCCTTCACGACGTCCTTTTCGATCCACGCCAATAACGGATGCAATCACAACATCGTCATGAAATACTTTGTGCATTTCTTTTTCAGATAAGAAAAGATCAGAACCTTCATCATCATCTGGTTTTAAAAAACCAAATCCAGCCGGATGACCAAGCACCTTACCTTTAATTAAATCCATTTTTTGAATTAGACCAAATGCACCGCGTCGATTTCTGATTAGTTGTCCATCGCGAACCATTGCTTTTAAACGTCTTGAGATTGCTTCAAAACGTTCATCATCTTCAATTTCAAAATGTGAAACAATTTGTTTTATTCTGAGCGGCTTTTGTTCGTTTTCGAATAACTCAAGAATGAACTCACGACTAGGGACAGGATTCTCATACTTGTCAGCTTCTCTTCCTGCGTGAGGGTCTTGATGTGCGTTTTGATGGATTTTCAATTCTTCAGTAACTTGCTCTACTTCATTCATAGGAGCACTATTGTTTTCTTTATTCACTTAAATTTTCTACTTTTATTTTTTTAAAAACATATGGTTAGACTTAATTTTGCGTGCGTATTATATACCAATGGGCTTTTAATTAAGGCAGAGTTTTTATTTTTCTAGTAATATGCTCTATAAACTAGGCATTTAAAGGTGTGTAACCTTGCTAAATAAGCGTATAAAAATACAGTCTTTTATTATTTTAATGCTATGCATTGGGTTTTACCCTGCTTCTTTTTCAGTTGCGAATAATAATCCTGTAGATATTGAAACCTCAATTCAAAACAGAATACAAGCAAGTTTTACTGGAGATTTAAATGAGTTGAGAAAAAGAAGACTCATTCGGGTTTTAGTCAGTCACACAAAAACAAATTTTTTCATTACCCCTAAAGGCTTTCGAGGAATTGAATACGACCTGTTAAAAGCCTATGAAAACTTCTTAAATAGAGGGCCAAGGCGACAAAGATACCAGACTCACTTGACCTTTATCCCCCTCCCTTTTAGTGAGGTACTAAGCAAACTTGAGCAAGGATTTGGTGATATTGCCGCTTCAGGTTTGACCATCACGCCCGAAAGAGAATTGCTGGTGGACTTTACGAATCCCTATATCACCAAAATCGATGAAATTTTAGTTTCAAATTCCCAAGCGGATATCATTCTTGATCTTGAAGACTTATCTGGTAAACAGGTTATTGTGGTTGCAAACAGCAGTTACATGATCCACCTTGCATACATTAATCAAGAGCTTGGTAAAAAAGGATTGGAACCTATTGAAATTTTCAGAGCAAATCCTTTACTTGAAGCCGAAGATTTACTCGAACTGGTCAACGAGAAAATTTATGACTACACTTTTGTGGATAGCCATATTGCTTTTATTTGGGAAAAAGCACTCACAAACATTCAGGCTCAACCTGAAATTGTGATACATGCAAACTCAAATATTTCTTGGGCTATCCAGAAAAAACTACCAAAACTAAAAGCATCACTTAATAATTTCATAAGGCTACATGCCCGTCCGGGTAAGTTACTCAGTAATTCCGTTTATAAAAAGTACTTCAAAAACCCTTTTTGGATAAATAAACCTCTCACTCATAATCTACTTGAGAAAGTTGATTCGTTACAGTATTACTTTGAATACTATGGTCAGTTTTACGACATTGACTGGCAACTCATTGCTGCTCTTGCCTATCAAGAATCAAAATTTGATCACCGTAAAAGAAGTCATGCTGGAGCCATTGGCATTATGCAAATAAAGAGAAGTACAGCCAAAGATAAACGAGTAAATATTCCACGAATTGATCAATTAGAAAACAATGTTCACGCCGGCATTAAATACCTTTCATTTTTAAAAGAGCATTATTTTTCAAGCGCCACCTACACTGAAGAAGAACAAATCAACTTTGCTCTCGCTGCCTATAATGCAGGTCCAGCTAGAATTAAAAAGTTACAAAAAATCGCCCGAAAAAGAGGCTTAAGCCCTTATAAATGGTTCTATAATGTTGAGATTATTGCGCGAGAAAAAATTGGTCATGAAACGGTTAACTACGTCACGAGTATTCAAAAAATGAAATTATTTTTAAATGCTTCAACCAAGTTACACAAAGAAAAACAACTTTATTTAGAAGCAAATACAAAACGACAAAAAGCAACATAAATAACACCAAAGGAACAGCATGAATCAATTTTCAAACCTGATGCTAATAACCCTGCTATTGGCAACAACACTTTCAATTAAAGCTTCAGGTATTGAAGTCACACTCCCATCCTATGGCGTGAACAATCAAAATTTAGCCATTATTGTAAAACGTGGGGATTTACTCTCGATTAAAACCGCCGAATACTATCAACAGAAACGCAACATCCCTGCAAAAAACATTTACACTGTTGATTTACCCGATCAAGCATCCATGAGTGCAGGCAAGTTTAAGAAACTATACCAACAATTACAAAAAGACTTACCCAAGCATATTCAAGGATTGGTTTTAACTTGGCAAACACCCTATCAAGTTGGTTGCATGTCTATCACCAGTGCTTTTAGTTTTGGGTTTGATCCAAAATACTGCCAACAACATGGAAAGGGCTGTCAACAAACCGCGAATAGCCCCTACTTTAACGCTACTTCAATCATGCCTTGGCAAAACTTCAAAATTCGTCCAAGTATGTTATTAACAGGACAAAAGTTTTCTGACATTAAAGCCTTAATTGACCGAGGTGTAGAGTCTGATTACAGCCAACCTGTTGGTTCTGCTTATTTAGTTCGAACTTCTGATAGAAACCGAAGTAGTCGATGGGGCATTTTTAAAAACCTTGCTGAAAACTGGCAAGCTCATGATAAACTTACAATAAATTACCTAGACCATTCAAAAAAAGAAGTCCCAAACCATATTGAAAATAAACAGGATATTATGTTTTATCAAACGGGGCTAGAAAGAGTCCCCTTCATTGAAAAAAACACCTACTTACCCGGTTCTATTGCTGACCACCTTACCTCTGCTGGTGGAAAAGGGCTTAGCGTAAAGGGACAAATGAAAGCATTTCGTTGGCTTGAAGCGGGTGCAACAGGCAGTTATGGCGCTGTCATTGAACCCTGTAATTTTACAACCAAATTTCCAAACCCTGTCGTTTTAATCCCACACTATTTACAAGGAGAAACCTTAATAGAGGCCTATTGGAAATCAGTCAAACAACCAGGCGAAGGACTGTTTATTGGTGAGCCTCTCGCCAGACCATACGGGATTCATAAAGTCTATGCAACCGAGAGAACGGTGCTGATTAAAACACAATTATTAAAACCTAATCGACCTTATAAAGTGCTTGCGTTAAACCAAAAAACTAACAAGTATCAGCCGATTAAATTCAAAATCAGGCTGCGCAAGGATAAGAAAACCCTGATTTTAAAATTTAATAATGTAAAGTCTAAACGTTTTAAAATTGTAGATTTAGGATTGCCTAAATCTTAAAAACCCACAAAATTTCACGTTAGTTTTTCAGTGTGAAACCTTTAGTGAAAAGCTAAGGTCGAAAAACCCTAATATTTTGATAACCTTCATCATGGAGATATTGAGCATGCAACTGACTCATAACGCCCTTATCACAATAGAGTAAATAACGTCTGTCAGCACCTAACTGCTTAAATTTCTTTTTTAAATCAAAAAACGGTATTAATAAGATAGATGTTTTGCTGGAGTCCAAAATCAAAGGTGCACGAACGACCTCTTCAGGTTGACGAATATCTATCACAATTTCATCGGTTATTGTTTGTACGACTTCTACTGCGGCTTTCTGATTAACATCCTCAACAATTTTATCAACCGGAATTGAAACACTTGATTCAACCGCTTTTTCAAGAACCGCTAGATTAAACCTTGCGGCTTCTTTTTCCATTCGCTTAAAAGAACCATTAATCACTGGGTTTTGTGAAATAACACCACAGTACTCTGGCATGTTTTCAGCATAATGACGAGTGCCAATTTTATCAGCCATTGCCATAATTTCGGGTTTATCCATGGTTGCTAAGGGTCGTAAAACTAATTTACTGGTGACTTCATCAATTAAGGCTAAATTACGCAGGGTTTGACTAGAAACCTGTGCAACACTCTCACCGGTGACCAAGGCATCAATTCCCATTTTATCCGCAATTTTTTCCGCTGCTAACAGCATCATTCTTTTTAAAGTTATTCCCATATAACTCTCATGGGTTGAGTTAAATATTTCTGCAACCACCGCTTCAAACGGTACTGAAATAAACTGAACTCTGTGCGAGGACGAATATTGCCCCCAAAGGTACAAAGCTACCTGTTTAACCCCTATTTCATGGGCATCACCACCCAGATTAAAAAACACATAGTGGGTTTTAATTCCCCTTTTAATGGTCAAATAACTCGCAATGGTTGAATCAAACCCGCCTGACATAAGAGAAAGCAATTCTCCTTGACTACCCAGAGGAAACCCGCCGATTCCTTTAATTCTTTTTTCAATCACATTTAACTGATGCTGGTGATATTCTATTTCTATTTTAACTTCAGGATAATGCAGATCTACCCCAGTTGGGTTTCCTTTGCTGTATATATAGGCACCCACAAACCGTTCGATTTCAAAAGAAGTAAACGCGTGTGTTCCACTTCTTTTTGCCCTTACCACAAACGACTTACCTTCTATTTTTGAGACCGCAGATTTTGCAACAATTTCTGCAATTTCTTGTAATGTTTCTGCATGATACTGATCTGCTTGCAGAATTTGTTCAACGCCTGGGGTTTTCGACAGGACATTTAATACTGGATTTTTTAGTTCACTCTCACAAAAAACTTCAATCTTATCCCAATAACGTTTGGTATTAATCTCTTGATTAATTCTCAACAATTGAGTGCGCAAATTATCATGTAACTGACTAACCATTTTCTTTTTAACAGCATGCCCTTTAACCATAATCTCAGGAAATAATTTAACGATAAATTTCATCAAGCGTTACACCAAATTTCCTGTCATAACAGCACGCCTAATATCATCAACGACATCAACTTCTATCATTAGTTCTTCAATTGTATAGTTTTTCATTTGTAACACTTCATCTCCTAAATAACTATTAAATAATGCTTCGCTAACGATGGTAATAGCAAGTTGAACTAACAAAACAAGCGTCCTAATAGAGTCATCCTTAACGATGGACAAATCTCTTTGGTGATGCAATAAGATAACTTGAGAATAACGTGGCGCTAAGCCCCAAACTCTTGCAACTAAAAGTCCATAAATACCATGATTTGTAAAATATTGACTTGATTCACGGTTAATCTCTGAATAACAATGACTAATACTTTTATAAAATGTTCGATTGTAATCCGCAAATCTCATGGTCATAATTATTGCACCAGCATTATGGAACAAACCTGCTAGGTAAGCATCTTCTGAATCAACACCTTCGATATACTTGCTCAATTCAGCAGCAACATTTGCAACTCCAACACTATGCATCATCAAGTCTTCAAAAACTTCGTCTTTGACCTGTGTCTTGAAAGCCATCCCAAAAATAAGTTTCTTTAACCTTTCTAAGCCAAGAGACTCAATTGCAACTTTAACAGTTTCGACATCTTCCGCATCTTGAGGTTTAAATTGTCTTTGATTTGCAACCTTAATTATCTCGCCTGACAGAACCGTATTTTGCTTGATAATTGTAGCGACTTCGCCCATATCAGGAAAATCGGTTTTCTTTAATAAGGTTTGTAATTCAATCACTTCTTTGGGGAGTGAAGGTATTTCAAAGCCCTGCATCTGTTCTTTTGCAATTGCAATTTGTTCTTTTAATCCCATTTAATAACCCCAAATATGAAATTTAACAGTCCTTTATTATCCATTTTTTTAACAAAAAAACACTGATTTAATTAAGCCTTGCCCTTAA
>CAYUHO010000040.1:0-11117 GCA_964444445.1 uncultured Piscirickettsiaceae bacterium
AACGCGTTAATTCTCAAATCTTTCGATTGTATTTTGGGTAATTCCTTACCCCCCCTGGTGATTTTTAGGTAAAATACGCGGCTAAATTATTAATGATTGGAGTTTTAGGTATATGTTTGATAAGTCGATGAAAATTGCGGGATATGATGAAGTTTTGGCAGAAGCGATTGCAAATGAAACGCAACGTCAAGAAGATCATATTGAATTGATCGCATCGGAAAACTATACAAGTCCAAGAGTGATGGAAGCTCAAGGAACTGCATTAACCAATAAGTACGCAGAAGGTTACCCAGGTAAAAGATATTACGGTGGTTGTGAGTATGTTGATGTGGTTGAGCAATTAGCCATTGACCGAGCTAAAGAATTATTTGGCGCAGATTATGCCAACGTACAACCCCATTCTGGTTCACAAGCGAATGCGCCTGTTTATATGGCCTTGCTAGAGCCTGGTGATACCGTTCTTGGAATGAGTCTCGCACACGGTGGTCATTTAACCCATGGTTCGCATGTTAGTTTTTCTGGAAAGATTTACAATGCGGTGCAGTATGGCATTGATTCCGTTACTGGAAAAATTGATTATGAAGAAGTTGCAAGCCTAGCGCGTGAACATAAACCTAAAATGATTATTGCTGGTTTCTCAGCTTATTCTCAAATCATTGATTGGCAAAAGTTCCGCGATATCGCTGATGAAGTGGGTGCTTATTTTATGGTGGATATGGCGCATATTGCAGGACTTGTCGCAACAGGTGAATACCCAAGCCCAGTTCAGATTGCGGATGTGACAACCACAACAACTCACAAAACGCTACGTGGACCTCGTTCAGGATTGATTTTAGCGAAGGCAAATCCAGAAATTGAAAAGAAATTAAATTCAGCCATTTTTCCTGGCGCACAAGGTGGTCCATTAATGCATGTTATTGCTGCTAAAGCGGTGGCCTTCAAAGAAGCAATGGAACCTGAATTTAAAACTTACATTCAAAATGTAAAAGTAAATGCTAAGGCAATGGCTAAGGTATTTATGGAACGTGGTTTTGATGTGGTTTCAAACGGCACAGAAAATCACCTTTTCTTAGTGAGCTTTATTAAACAAGGGTTAACGGGAAAACTAGTTGATGCGGCATTAGACGCGGCACATATTACAATCAATAAAAATTCTGTACCAAATGACCCAATGTCTCCATTTGTTACCAGCGGTATTCGTGTTGGAACAGCAGCCTCAACTACGCGTGGTTTTACAGAACAGGAATCGGCGGACTTAGCGGCTTGGATGTGTGATGTAATTGATTCTTGTAACCAAGAAGAGCAAACTTGGAACAACGGGATTGTTGCGGGCGTGAGAAAGAAAGTAACCGACTTATGTGCAAAAAGACCTGTTTACAAATAAAGATTGATTAAGAATGAATTGTCCTTTTTGTAACAAAGCTAATACCAAAGTTATCGACTCTCGATTAGCAACTGAAGGAGCACAAGTACGAAGACGCCGTGAGTGTATAGATTGTGAAGAGCGTTTCACAACCTATGAAACGGCAGAATTATCTTTGCCAAGAGTGATTAAGTCTGATGGAAATCGAGAGAAATTTGATGATGGTAAGTTACGACGTGGTTTACTAAAAGCACTTGAAAAACGTCCAGTTGCAAGTGAGGTAATTGATCAAATTATTCATCGGATTAATTTACAACTGATGTCGGATGGACTTAAAGAAGTACCTTCCTCTCGCATTGGTGAAATGTTAATGGATGAGTTGCGTACAGTTGATCAGGTCGCTTATGTGCGTTTTGCATCGGTTTATCGCTCTTTTCAAGATGTAAATGCTTTTCAAAAAGAGATTGATAAATTAATGCGAGCAACAACCTCAAAGTAAATGATGTTTTCTGAATTTGATACGGCAATGATGACCAGAGCAATTGCTCTGGCTGAGCGGGGAGTTTATTCAACTAAACCAAATCCTGCGGTTGGTTGTGTGATTTGTTTAGATAAACAGATTATTGCAGAAGGTTGGCACCGGAAAGCAGGTGAGCCTCACGCTGAACAGCTTGCAATTAAACAGGCCAAGCAAAAGGGTTGTTCGCTAGAGGGGGCAATTGCTTACGTTACCCTAGAACCATGTTCGCATGTTGGTAAAACACCAGCGTGTGCGGATGCCTTAATTCAGTCTCGGATTTCAAAAGTGGTTGTTGCAACCCAGGATCCTAATCCATTAGTCAGTGGTAAAGGAATTCGCAGGTTGTTGGAAGCGGGTATCGATGTAGAGGTTGGGCTGCTAGAACAACAAGCTATAGCGCTAAATAAAGGATTTATACATACCATGAGAAATAAATTACCGCTGGTAAGACTTAAAATTGCAAGTAGCCTTGATGGGCGAACAGCGATGGCGAGTAACGAGAGCAAATGGATTACAGGCGAAGATGCTAGGGTGGAAGTGCATAAAATGCGTGCAAAACACGGCGCTTTGATTACGGGAATAGGAACCGTTTTAGCAGATAACCCAAGTTTAAATGTGCGTTTATCAACGGAGCAGTTGGCAGAAATGAATTTAACAGTTGAAAATTGTCATCCTATCCGTGTTGTTTTAGATGCTAATTTAAGTATTCCATTGGATGCAAAAATGTTTTCTGTACCAGGTAAAACCATTTTGATGACTTCTAAGCAAACGGTTGAAGACAATAGTACGATTGTCGAAAATCTTTTGACAAATAATGTTGAAGTGGTCGCAGTCGCAACCGATGGTGATAAGCTTGATATTGAATCAGTATTAGCCTACTTAGCTGAAGAAGAGCAGGTTCGAGACGTAATGGTTGAGGCAGGCGCAGTTGTTGCTGGTGCTTTTATTCAATCAGGTTTTGTGCAGGAAGTTCATGCCTTTATCGCTCCCATTTTAATGGGTGATAAAGCAAAACCAATGTTTGTTTTAGATGGACTTGATTCGATGGATCAAAAAATTAGTTTTGACTATTCAAATGTAGAAATGGTTGGAAGTGATGTCCATTTAACCCTAGTACCAAGAGGCTAGTATGTTTACAGGAATTATTGAAACGGTTGGAAGAGTGACTAATATTGAACAAGTCGCTGGTGATGCAAGGTTTACCATTGATATCAATACACTTGATATGCGAGATGTTCAATTGGGAGATAGTATTGCTTGCAATGGTGTTTGTTTAACTGCAATTGAATTACATGACCATGCTTATGTAGCGGACGTTTCAGCAGAAAGTTTAAAAGTAACCACGCTTGGTTCAATACAGATTGGCACTAGGGTGAATCTTGAAAAAGCGTTGCGTTTACAGGATCGATTGGGCGGGCACCTTGTTTCTGGGCATGTTGATGGAATCGGTGAAATTGTTTCAATTGAACAAGAAGCTAGGTCGTGGCGTTACAAAGTAAAAGCCCCTGTTTCTTTGGCAAAATACATTGCTCAAAAAGGCTCTATTTGCATAAACGGTACCAGTTTAACCGTGAATTCTGTTGACCTAGATGTATTTGATGTTAATATCGTTCCTCATACCAAAAAGGAAACAACCATTAATGAATTAGTTATTGGGAGTGAAGTAAACTTGGAAGTTGATTTGTTAGCCCGCTATTTAGAGAGAATGCTAAATGTTGAAACTGAGCTAGGCAAAGATGGCTTAACAAAGACGAGTTTAACCAAAGAAAAATTAGCAGAAAATGGATTTATATAGGTTTTAAGTAATAATGATGCAATTAAATACAATTGAAGAATTAATCGAAGATTATAAAAATGGCAAGATGATTATCTTAATGGATGATGAAGATCGAGAGAACGAAGGTGATTTGCTCGTTCCTGCCAGCACCTGTACTGCAGATGATATCAACTTTATGGCAAAGTATGGCCGTGGTTTGATTTGTTTGACCTTGAGCAAAGAGCGTTGTAATCAGCTACATCTACCGCTGATGGTAGTTGATAATCAAGATCCTCATGGAACTAATTTTACTGTTTCAATAGAAGCTGCAAAAGGTGTAACAACAGGTATTTCCGCAGGTGATAGAGCCGTTACAATTCAGTCGGCTGTCGCAAAAGATGCTAAGCCAGAAGATATTGTGACACCAGGGCACGTGTTTCCTTTAATGGCACAGCCAGGTGGTGTGTTGATGCGTGCTGGTCATACGGAAGCAGGTTGTGATATGGCGAGTTTAGCTGGATTTGAACCATCATCAGTTATCGTTGAGATTATGAATGAAGATGGTTCTATGGCAAGAAGAGATGATTTAGAAGATTATGCAACTGAGCATCATTTGAAAATTGGAACCATTGCTGATTTAATCGAATATAAATTAAAAAATGAAAAAACAATTGAGCGTGTCTCACAGTGTAAATTACCGACAGAATTCGGTGAATTTAATTTGATTGGTTATGAAGATGTGATTGAGCATCGTGCCCATTTTGCCTTAACCTTTGGTGATTTATCGGCTGAAGACTCAACTGCGGTTCGTGTTCATATGTCTGATACAATGTGCGATATGTTTGGTTCTCAACGCGAAGAATGTAAGTGGTCGTTGCGTTCAGCCATGAAACAGGTATCGACTTATCAGTCAGGTGTGATTGTTGTTTTAAGAAAAAATGAAGAAGGTGTCGACCTGCTGGATAAAATTCAGTCCTATCAAATGAAGGATAGAGGGATTAATAGTCCAGAAATTAAACAAAATGAAGATGATGCGAAAACCTATGGTTTGGGGGCGCAAATACTCTCTGATTTAGGGTTGAAAAAAATACGTGTTATTGGGACAGAAAGCAAGTTGACCAGCTTAAGTGGTTTTGGACTTGAAGTTGTTGAATATATAAATAAAAAGGATTAAAAAATGAAAATGATAGAAGGTAACCTAACCGCTGAAGGAATGAAAATTGGATTGCTAGTTGGGCGTTTTAATAGCTTTATTGTGGATAGTTTGGTCAAGGGTGCAATTGATACAATTGTTCGTCATGGTGGTGACGAAAGTAACATTGAACAGGTCATGGTTCCAGGAGCTTTTGAAATTCCTGTGGTTGCGCAAAAAATGGCAGAGTCAGGAAAATACGATACAATTGTTGCACTAGGTGCGGTCATTCGAGGTGGTACACCACATTTTGATTATGTTGCAGGCGAGTGTGTTAAAGGAATTAGTCAGGTTTCACTTTCTTCTGGCGTGCCAATTTCTTTTGGTGTTTTAACTGTTGATACAATTGATCAAGCGATTGAAAGAGCGGGAACAAAAGCGGGTAATAAAGGTGAAGAATGCACATTAGCTGCAATTGAAACGGTTAATGTTTTAAAGCAGTTTTCATAAGTTATGATGCAGTTAAAAGACATCAAGCCGGGTCAAGGCGAAGAAATAGCAGAAGATGAAAAGCGAATTAGCCCGCGTACTCAATCTCGACGTGTGGCTTTGCAGGCACTGTATCAATGGCATTTAAATCATTCTGAGTTTCACGATATTATTAAACAATTCAATGAAGATGGACGCTTGTCGAATTTGGATATTGAGTTATTTAATGAGCTTGTGGATGCGCTATCAACCCAGCATGAAGCGTTAGATGCTCTTTATGCAGACTTGTTGGATCGTAAAGTGTCGATGATAGATCCGATTGAAAAAATTATATTAAGAATGGGGGTTTATGAACTTAAGAATTCATTAGCCGTACCTTATAAATCGGTTCTTAATGAAGCGGTCGAACTGACAAAAAGTTTTGGTGCTGAAGCAAGTCATAAATACATCAATGGTATTTTAGATAAGGTTGCACAAAATCTTAGAGCCGCTGAGATAAAAGGGTAATCCTTTTTCAAAATGCCTAAAATATATGAGGAAAACTATCAAGTGGTTGCAAGTGACTTAGATGGTTTGAATCATGTTAATAACAAAGTCTATCTGAACTGGATGGAATCAATTGCCTGGCAACATAGTTTGGCTGTCGGCATTAATCAAGCGACTCAGCAAAAAACCGGTAAGTTAATGATTGTCAAACAACATCAACTTAACTATATTTCTTCAGCAAAATTAAATGACAAACTTATTTTAACCACATGGGTTGATAAGCCAGCAGGTTGTTGTCAGCGTAAACGTCATTATCAATTTTTTAGAAAAACCGACACTGATAAACAAATTATATTTGAAGCACACTCTATTTGGGTGTGCGTTGATATAAACACGCATAAACCTGCTAAATTTCCTGAAGTTTTTATTTCAGCTTATTTATAGGCAAACTTTATGAGCTCAGAATTTTCAATCATAGAAAGATATTTCACTCACCTATCTGAACAAGTACCTAACCAAGGTGATTTAATTGAGGTTGGAATTGGTGATGATGGCGCTGTTATTACCCCCCCTGGTGAAAATTTGGTTGTAGTGACCGATACATCAATCTCTGGCGTTCATTTTCCAAAACAGACCGCGGCTTTTGACATTGCGTGGAAATCCTTGGCAGTTAACTTAAGTGACCTAGCTGCTATGGGTGCAACACCCAGTTTTTTTTCCTTGGCTTTAAGTTTGCCTGATGAATTAAACACAGAACTATGGTTGGCAGATTTTGCATCTGGTTTAAAAACACTGGCAAATCAATATTCAATTAGTTTAATTGGTGGTGATACAACCAAATCTGATATTTTAAGTATTACGATTACCGCTCATGGCTGGGTTAAACAGAATAAAGCAATTTTACGCTCAGGTGCGAAGGAGAGCGATTTAATCTATGTTTCTGGAAGCATTGGTGATGGTGGGGTTGGTTTAAAGAAACTCGACTGCTCTGAAGGGTTTGAAAGCTGTATTGAAAAACTAAACAAACCGATGCCTAGAGTCTTATTGGGACAGAAGTTGCAGGGTATAGCAACCAGTGCAATTGATATTTCTGATGGTTTACTGGCTGATGTAAAACATATTTTAGATGCTTCAAATCTGTCGGCTAAGATTAACTATGATACGCTTCCTTTTTCAAAACAGGTGAAAAGTTTCATGAAAGAGGCGACAGAGCAACTAGAGCCTGTTTCGCCTATATTTCCGCTTATCTGTGGTGATGATTACGAAATTTGTTTTACCATTAATCAAGATAAGGTTAAACAAATTGAAAAAATTGAGGCTTTATTAGATTTAAAATTGACTTGTATTGGGCAGGTTGAATCTGGTGAAAAAGGTAAGGTAAGGCTCAGCTCGGATGAAAAGTACCTACAAGATAGTATAAATACTTTTCATCGAGAGGGGTTTAAGCATTTCGACGAGCAATAACTCCTTTTGCGAGAAGGCTTAAGGTTGTTAAACTGTCATCCCAGTCAATACAAGCATCGGTAATACTTTGCCCATAAACTAGCCCTTTTCCTTTTTCAATATCTTGACGTCCTTCAACGAAATTACTTTCAATCATGGCGCCCATTATATTTTGCTCACCATTAGCAAGTTGTTCTGCGATTGATTCGGCAACGATTAATTGATTTTTAGGCTGCTTGTTACTGTTTGCATGACTACAGTCTACCATCAATTTACTTTGCACATTGGAAGTAATAAGCTCGTTAACAGCCTCTTTAACGTATTTACTTTCGTAATTAGGACCGTCATTTCCACCTCTTAAAATAACATGGCATTCCTTGTTACCAGTGGTTTCAAAAATTGCTGAATGCCCTTGCTTAGTCAGGGACATAAAGATATGTGGATTATTCGCGGCAGAAATGGCGTCCGCAGCAATTTTAAAACCACCGTCAGTTCCGTTTTTAAAACCGATAGGGCATGAAATGCCAGATGCTAACTCACGGTGTCCTTGACTCTCTGTCGTTCTCGCACCAATAGCCCCCCATGAGATTAAATCAGCTACATATTGAGGAGATATCAGATCTAAAAATTCCGTTGCACAGGGTACACCTTGGTTGTTAATATCCAATAGTAAAGATCTTGCTTCTCTCAAACCTTTGTTGATTTCAAATGAATTGTCTAAATTTGGATCATTAATTAAACCTTTCCAGCCGACAGTTGTACGTGGTTTTTCAAAATAGACACGCATGACAATGAGCAGTTCATTTTTGTACTGGTCAATATAGGGTTTTAACTTCGCGGCATAATCTCTAGCTGCGACAGGATCATGTATTGAGCAAGGACCAATCACAACAAGAATTCGATCATCTTGATTGTTTAAAATATTCTTGATTGCTTGGCGAGTTGAACTAATCGTATTACTTGCTACTGCAGTTATAGGGAAGAGTTCATGTAAAACTTCTGGTGCGCTGACTTGTGTTGTCTTCTTGATTTTTAAATCATCGGTTTGTTGTAGCTGGCTCATGTGTTTCTCATGTTTAATTTTTGTGGCTAATTTTAACATAATCCCGAATTGCTATCTGAGGATTCGGGATAATTACTTCTTAATTATGGCTTGCTAAATTGTAAATATGGTAAAATTAGGCGTTAGAAATAAAAAGCAAAATAGAGGAGAGAAAATGGGCTGTAAGTTTATCATTGAGGGTTATACAAATGATGGTAACAAATTTCGTCCAAGTGATTGGATAGATAGAGTTGCTTCAATGATGGCAACCTATAATATTCAAAGATTAGTCTACTCAGATTATTTGCATCCAGAGATCTATAATGGACAAAAATGTCTGATTTTAGATACGAGTTTGGAAACAGTGAATCCAGGCATGTATGAGTATGTTATGGAGTTTGTAAAGTCCAACAATCTAAAATATACCGAAATCTGTGATGTGATTGAATCAAAATTAGGTTCTTAGCTTGGTTGTATCAGATAAAACAGCATACTTTTAACTACCAATTAAATACCTGTAACGACTCAGATTGTTGACTTCAGAACTGAGTAGGGTAGTTAAAATCTGTTTAAATTAATTGACCCGAAAGTAGGGTAATCATTCCAGCAATGGCCAAGTAAGGACCAAATGGCAGTTCTGAATCAATCGCCTTAATTCTTATCACGGCTAATATAATGGCAACAAGAATACTTGTTACTGATGCGATTAATATAATTTGCGGGATAGCAGTAACGCCAAACCAAGCCCCTAGGGCAGCCAATAATTTGAAATCTCCAAAGCCCATCCCTTCTTTACCAGTTACAAGCTTGAAGGTTTGAAATATTATCCATAACAACATATAACCAGCAATCGCACCTAAAATGGCATCCTTAGGCGTTGTAAAGGTTTCAAATAAACTAAAAATGAGTCCCAACCACATCAAAGGAAGGCTTAATTTATCTAGAATTAGATGATGTTCTATGTCGATGACTGAAATCGTAATTAAAAAATAAGTAAATAATAAGGCGATTGCAGCAGTTGTTGATAGACCAAAAGCAAAGTAGATGCTCAGGGTTAGTATCAAGGTGGTAAATTCAATTAAAGGATAGCGAGCTGAAATTTTAATATTACAATTTTGGCAACGACCTTTGGATAAAATCCAGCTAAATAGGGGGAAAAGTTGTTTCCAAGTTAGGTTTTTTTTGCAATTTGGGCAAGCCGACCGAGAGACAGAAACTTGTTTAAATTGTTCTTCAGGAGCAAGTTCCATTAGTCTTGGTAGTCGCCAAGATAACATGGAAATAAAACTGCCAATCAGCAATCCAAAAACAGCGACAAGTATAAGAAGTTCAGCTTCTGAGATTGCGCTCATTTATTACTCACTATAAATGACGCAGTTTCGATCATTTTCCCACACGGTTAGTCGATGCATTTTAATTTCGTTTGTTTCGATTTGGGATTGTATTTTTTGGTATATAAACTGAGCAATATTTTCTGCAGTCGGATTGGTTTCTTTAAAGTGTGGGTGGTCGTTCAGGTAGGTATGATCTAACTCAGCAATGACAGCTTTTGCATGTTTTTTTATTTGTTTGAAGTCAATGACCATTCCAACTTGATTTAAAGTTGAACCGACTACTTCAACTTCAACTTTCCAGTTATGTCCATGTAGTCTAGCACAGTCTCCATCATATCCAGTTAAACTGTGTGCAGAGGCAAAATCAAGTAGCGTTTTTAATACAAATTGTTGGGCCATGTTGTTTTCTTTTGTCAGTTTTATTTTGAGACCTTTGCACAAGGTTATTCACGGATTAAAATGACTATAATTTCGCATCTTTCAGCCAAAAAAACGCTCAATAGCTGGCTATTAAGCTTATTTTTTGACTAAAACCTGCAAAATTCTATCACATTTTACTCTCGCGACTAACTCGTGCAAAGGTCTCATTTTGTTATTTTTTTTGAATTATACTCTATTTTAGTCTTTGGCTGATATAGGAAGTAAGCTTTCTTAAAAAGTCAGATTTAATGTTGTTGTTATCTAATTCTGTTAAGGCATCATTTATCAGCTGATCTCGGTAGTATTTGGCTTGTTCAACCCCCATTATTTTAGGGTAGGTCGCTTTGTTATTGTCCACATCACTATTGACAGGCTTACCTAAGGTTTCTGTATTCGATTCTATATCCAAAATATCATCATGAACTTGAAACGCAAGACCAATATGATCAGCAAACTTAATGAGAGCAGTTTGAAGTGTTTTGTATTCAGTATGTTGGCAAGAACCCATCAGAACGGCGGCTTTAATTAAAGCACCTGTTTTCATTCTATGCATGTTTTGAAGCGTGTTTTTAGAGATGCTTTGACCCTCTGATTGAATATCCGTGTACTGCCCTCCAATCATGCCTTTTAATCCACTAGCTTCTGAAACTAATTGGATGAGTTTTATCTTGTTTTTATCTGAGATTTTTGGGTCATTTGCAATCGCTTCATAAGCTAGAGTCTGTTGAGCATCACCAACTAAAATCGCGGTTGCTTCTGAGTACTTGATATGACATGTCGGAACGCCTCTCCTTAGAACATCATTATCCATTGCTGGTAAATCATCATGTACTAGTGAGTAGCTATGGATTAATTCGATTGCCATGGCAGATGAATCTACTTTATCTAGTGGAATATTTAAGGCTTCAGCAAAACCATATATTAGAGCGGGTCTTAGACGTTTTCCATTGTTTAGGGTTGCATACTTAACCGCTTCGGCAAGTTCTTTTTCGTAACCTTGATGGTGTTTGGCTAGAAGGTTTTCTAGGCTGTTATTAACACGCTGTTGATAGTGTAAAAGAGAGTCTTTCATAAGTCATCCATAAAAAAAGGCTGATACTCAGCCTTTTAATTTTGTTCGGAGTTTCCTTAA
>CAYUHO010000041.1:0-11058 GCA_964444445.1 uncultured Piscirickettsiaceae bacterium
TGCTGAAAACCTGGCGTTGCCAGAATTTTAATCAGTTGTTAAGTGTTTCCTTAAGACAGTATCTTAAGATTGAAGTTGTAATTGCTAGCTAAGGGATGGCTTTGCTTTTTGTGTGAGGTGACCTAAATTATCTTGTTGTTTTTATAAGGGCTAAAATATTTTGTTACTTGTGTCATCTAACTGTCATATTTTGGTTATATAATCACTCGGGTTAACTGGAGGTTATTTATAATGCAACACGAAAACATAACAACAGAGTCAAAATGCCAAGCGGTTTTGAATAAGGCTTTGAGTGAAGATGCTATTAATCGTAGGATGAAACGACGAGATTTGCTCGATTCGACCTCAACATTCTCTTTCTCAGTTGGTGGTGTGAGCATTATATTTGCAGTTTTGCTGATTATGTTTTTCTTGTTTTATGTCGTCGTTCCTCTATTTTCATTGGCAAAGATTGACCTTAAATCTGAGTTTGCTGTACCAGGTTCAAGCGCTTCTGCTACGCTTTTTTATGATTTGGATGAGTATAAAGAAACCGCTGTTCGTGTTGATCAAGCAGGAAGGGTAATCGGGTTTAATCTTGAAACTGGTAAAATTATTTCGGAAGATTCTTTACTGCTTTCAGGGAACAAGATTGTTAGCCAGGTTCAGGTAACAGATAATGAGAAGCTGGTTGCATTTGGTTTATCAAATGGCACAGTACTGCTTGCAAAATTTGACTATAAGATTACTTATCCTGATGATAAAAGAAAGGTGGAAATTGAAGTTACCTACCCTTATGGCGAAAATGCGATTGAAGTATCAGGTGGCACAATAGATCAATTAGCTGTTCGAGTTTCAGATTCAGAAGCGGTGTTTGTTACAAGAGAAGAAGGTAGTTCAAATGTCCGGATTAAAAAGTTCGAAAAGACAGAATCCTTATTTTCTGACGGTGTCAATTTAGAGGCATTTGGTGAAGCAGATATTACCTATTCGGATAAATTGGCAGCACTACTGTTAGATGTCTCTATGCGTAACCTTTACTTGATTCAAGAAAGTGGAGAGATCCAGTTTTATGACATTGCTAATTTAGAAAGCCTTAAGCATAGGCAAACGGTTTCACTTACCGATTTGGTCAGTAAAGAAACGATTACCTCTGTTCGTTTTTTGCTTGGTGGGTTTTCTGTGATGGTTGGAACAAATCAAGGTCGTATTTTGCAGTGGTTTCCCGTTCGTGGAGAAGATAACTTATTTAGGCTACAAAAAATTAGAGAATTTGAGCTAGGTGATTCTCAAAAAGTAACCGCAATAAATATTGAGCATACCCGAAAAGGGTTTGTTAGTTTGGATAGTTTGTCTCAATTGAATATCTTTCATTCAACCGCTGAAAGACATCTGGCAAGTATTGATTTGGGTGTAAATGGCGTTAAGTTTCAAGTCTCTCCACGAGCGGATGGTATTTTGGTAGAGCAAGAAAATGGTATGGTTAAGGTGTTTGATGTTGAAAATGAGCATCCTGATGTGTCTTTTTCAAGCTTGTGGGGTAAGGTTTGGTATGAAGGCTATTCTGAACCTTCTTATGTTTGGCAGTCGTCTTCGGCAAGTTCGGACTATGAACCTAAGTTTTCAATGATGCCTCTCACCTTTGGGACAATCAAAGCTGCATTGTATTCAATGTTTTTTGCGGTACCAATTGCAGTACTAGCGGCATTGTATACAGCATTCTTTATGGAAAAAAGATCAAGAGCCGTTATCAAACCTGCAATAGAGTTGATTGAAGCCTTACCTACAGTTATCTTAGGTTTCCTTGCGGGCTTATGGTTGGCGCCTTATATGGAGGCACATTTGTCTGGGTTTTTTGCACTGATCTTGGTGGTGCCAATTGGTATTTTGTTGGTTGGTTATGGCTTTTCAAAACTTCCTGAACAATTGTCTTTGTTGATTCCGGTTGGCTCAAGAGCGGTATTCATGATTCCTGTTATATTTTTTCTAGGTTGGTTAGCGCTTTCTTTGGATGAAAGTTTACAGAATGTATTCTTTGGTGGTGACATGAGGCAGTGGCTAACGGATTCGGCAGGTATTGATTTTGACCAACGTAATGCACTCGTTATAGGTTTTGCAATGGGCTTTGCTTTGATTCCGACTATTTTCTCAGTGGCAGAAGATGCTATTTATAATGTTCCATCTTACCTTGTTAATGGCTCTCTTGCACTGGGTGCAAGCGGTTGGCAAACGATTGTTGGTGTTGTCTTACCAACGGCGAGTCCTGGAATATTCTCAGCAATCATGCTTGGCTTTGGGCGAGGTGTTGGTGAAACCATGATTGTTTTAATGGCATCAGGAAATACTCCTTTGATGGATGTAAATATTTTTGAAGGTTTAAGAACCCTATCGGCAAACCTGGCAGTGGAAATGGCTGAGACAGAGTTGTATAGTTCTCACTATCGAGTTTTATTCCTTTCAGGGCTATTGTTATTTATTTTTACCTTTATCTTTAACACGCTTGCAGAAGTTGTGCGTGAGCGTATGCGTAAAAAGTACGGGTCGCTTTAGGAGTTATTGAGAATGAAAGATTTAAAAAACTGGTTTAATAAAGGTGAACATTGGGTTTGGTTTAGTGCTTCAACCGTTAGTATTAGTGTTGTATTAGTGGTTGGTTTGATTTTGATGATTACCTACAAAGGCATGATTCACTTTTGGCCTCATTCGGTGCATACTTTTCAAGTAAATACAAATGGTCAACTTGAAACGGTCGTTGGTGAAATACATCAACAAAAGAGCAAAGATGTATTTATCAAGATGGATGATGGTGTCTCTATTAAAAAGGAAATTCCACAATACCTTATGAAAGTAGGTAATCGTGATGTTTACGGTATAGATTTTCGTTGGGTTGATTCGTCAGATATTGTCAATCAGAAGATGCAGCTAGCTGAAAATGTTGTTGTTGTCGAACGTTATGAGTGGGGGAATGTTTATGGACAATTTAAACAGTTAAAGCATGATGGTAAAACGCTTAAAATAAATGCTGAAACTTTACCTCTAGTTTATGAGTTGTTGCAAAAATCTCACCATATTCATGAGCAGATTAACCATATTGAGAAAATTGTTATTGGCGGTATTAATTATCAGATTGAAGCCTTGAGGCTTGAAGAAAAGAAATTAGATCTTGAAGGAGAACTGACCGAAGCCTTGAAACTTGAGCTTGTTGAAGCTAAAAAGCAATTAAATGAAGACTTTAAGGCTGAACAAACTATGCTTAATGATTTGTATCAGCGTTTAAATCAAACGGGAGAAATTAGTTTATTTATTGCGGGTGGTCAAACGATTCAAGTACCGATGAAAAAGATTGTTAAACTTTGGCAGCCAAATGAAATGTCATTGTTTGAAGACGTTGGTTTCTTTTTCCATTCAATAGGAGACTTTTTATTTGAGGATCCTCGTGAAGCAAATACTGAAGGTGGCGTTTTCCCTGCTATTATCGGAACCATTACGATGGTTGTTTTAATGGCAATGTTTGTGATGCCAATGGGTGTCATTGCCGCAATTTATATGTCTGAATATGCTAGAGAAGGGGTTGTTTTACGGATTGTTAGAATTTCCATTAATAACCTTGCTGGTGTGCCTTCAATCGTATTTGGAATATTTGGGCTTGGCTTCTTTGTCTACATTATAGGTGGCTCAATAGATGAGATGTTTTATGAATATGCTCTCCCTAACCCAACGTTTGGAACCCCTGCATTACTTTGGGCCTCCTTAACGATGGCACTGTTAACCTTGCCGGTTGTAATCGTTTCGACACAAGAAGGTTTATCTCGAGTGCCGATGGCTTTACGAGAAGGGGGGCTTGCTCTGGGAGCGACAAAGTCAGAAACCATTATGAAAATTGTATTGCCTATGTCATTGCCTGCGATTATGACAGGGCTGATTTTAGCGGTTGCAAGAGCGGCTGGAGAAGTTGCTCCCTTAATGTTAGTAGGGGTTGTAAAGTTGGCGCCTGAGTTGCCCGTTGATTTTAATGAGCCTTTTATTCATTTAGATAGAAAATTCATGCACCTTGGTTTTCATATTTATGATGTTGGCTTCCAAAGCCCAAATGTAGAAGCCTCGCAACCTTTAGTTTATGCGACTTCTCTATTGTTGATTTTAATTATTGTTTCCTTGAATTTAGGTGCAATATCAATACGTAATCGATTACGTGAAAAATATAAGTCGTTAAGTCATTAATCGACCTTAAGTGGACTAGGTAATTATGTTAAATAAGAAAAAATTGAAGTTGAAAAATGAAACCATACTTCTAACCGTAAAAGACTGGAATCTTTATTATGGAAAAAAGCAGGCTTTAAATTCTGTTTCAATGGAAATTGCAAAGAATAAAGTGACCGCTTTTATTGGCCCTTCTGGATGTGGTAAGTCAACCTTGCTACGTTGCTTTAATCGAATGAATGATTTGATTGATATTGTAAATGTAGATGGTGAAATGCTACTAGATGGCGATGATGTTTACGCAAAAGAAATGAATGTTGCATCACTTCGAAGACGGGTTGGGATGGTATTTCAGAAACCTAACCCTTTTCCTAAATCCATTTATGAAAATGTTTGTTATGGTTTAAGATTGCAAGGGGTTAATGATAAACATACTTTGGATGAAATGGTTGAGTGGGCACTAAAAGGAGCTGGTTTGTGGGAAGAAGTAAAGGAACGTTTAGATGAAAATGCATTGGGATTGTCGGGAGGGCAACAACAGCGATTATGTATTGCAAGAGCCATTGCAATTAAGCCAGATGTTCTACTGTTAGATGAACCTACATCTGCACTTGATCCTATCTCTACACTTGCGATTGAAGAGCTGATTTTTGAGCTAAAAAAAGAGTTTACTATCTTAATTGTTACGCATAATATGCAACAAGCAGCACGAGTATCAGACTATACTGCATTTATGTACTTGGGCGATTTGATAGAATATACTGATACAGACTCTTTATTTACCGCACCAAAATTAAAGAAAACAGAGGATTATATTTCTGGTCGTTACGGTTAAATATTACGGCCCGTAGTATCTATAAAACTACTTGTATCTGTGTTTGGAAGTGAACAGTTACATTAAAAGAGGTCTTTGCACGAGGTTATTCACGGATTAAAATGGCTATAATTTCGCATCTTTCAGCCAAAAAAACGCTCAATAGCTAGCTATTAAGCTTATTTTTTGACTAAAACCTGCAAAATTCAATCACATTTTACTCTCGCGACTAACTCGTGCAAAGGTCTCTAAAAGAAAAGGAATTGAAAATGGAAAAGCAAGAATTTAGTTCACATATTTCTAGACGAATGAATAAAAACCTAGAAGAAGTCTTTAATAGTATTCTTGAAATGGGTGGTCTCGTTGAAAGTCAAATTGATAACGCTTTAACCGCTTTAACCAGTGCTGACAAAAATCGTGCAGATGAAGTCATTATTTTAGATAAAACGGTTAATTTAGCAGAATTTGAGATTGAACGATTATGTGCTAATATTCTTGTTCGTCAACAACCAACGGCTTCAGACTTAAGGTTAACAATTTCTTCAATTCGTGTTGCAATTGACTTAGAAAGAATAGGAGATGAGGTTGTAAGGGTTGCTAGAATGGTTAAAACGTTTCTCAAGCATAATGGTAATCTTTCAGATGAGTTTCCTGGTTATGCAAATTTATTGGATATAACCCATCGTTCGCAAAGAATATTACATTCCTCTTTGGATTGTTTTGCAAGGTTAACGGTAAATGAAGCTCTGTCAATTATCGATGAAGAGGAGGAAATTCAACGTCTTTATGAACAAGCATATAAGGATATCATTTCAGGACTGAAAACCATGCCAGAAAGTGCTGAATGTATAGCTGAAATGTTGTTATCGTTGAGAAGTGCAAAAAGAGTTTCAGCCCATATTATTAATATTATTGAAAATGTTGTTTATCTGATTAATGGTAAAGATATTCGAACAATGGATGATAAATCTATGGTGAAGTTAATGCATAAAATGGAAAAAAGAGAAAAAGAAGAAAAAGAAGAAAAACAATTATGACAGAGAAAATTCTAATTGTTGAAGACGAAGCTGCTATTCGTGATATGTTGAATTTCACGTTGCAAGCTGCAGATTTTGAGGTGGTTGAGGCTGTAAATGCTGAAATGGGTTGGGATGTTTTTGTACAAACCAAACCGGACCTCGTTATCGTTGATTGGATGCTGCCAGGAATGAGCGGTATTTCGTTTGCAGACAAGATTAGAAAAAAATCTGAATTTCAGACAACACCAATTATGATGCTCACTGCAAAAAGTGAAGAGGAAGATCAAGTAAAAGGTTTTAGTGCCGGCGCTGATGACTATGTTGTAAAGCCTTTTTCTCCTCGGGCATTAGTTGCTCGTTGCCAAGCGTTATTAAGAAGAACACGTTCAGAGGAAACTTCAAATAATTCAATTGTTTTTTCCAACCTTACCTTAGATTTGGATAGTCATCGTTTTCTAGTTGATGATACAGAAGTAAAATTAGGTCCTACAGAATTTAAACTGATGCATTTTTTTATTAGCCACCCAAATCGAGTATACTCAAGGAGACAGTTGTTAGATTATGTCTGGGGAGTAAATGTTGTTGTTGAAGAGAGAACGGTAGATGTTCATATTCGGCGACTACGAAAATTACTTGAAGAGGTGAATGTTGCGAATACTGTACAAACAGTGCGCGGGGCAGGTTATCGTTTCTCTGATTAGTTTGGAGTAGTAAATGACAAATGGAATTTATAAAGAATTAACTTGGGTTGCATTCTTTCTAGGTTTTACCTTGTTGATTGGTTCGATTTTTAATTTTTTAGATACTGCAATTTTTCTTTTTTTACTTTTCTATATTTTACGAAACTTATTTCTTATCAAACAATTTGAATCTTGGATGAACCATGAAGAAGAGGTTATCGCTTCTCCTCAGTCTGGATTTTGGGAAGAATTATCCTATATTGTTAGTAAAAATAAACGGTTATTACAAGAAAAAATAAATAAACAGTCCTACCGAGCAGAGCAATTTAGAACCGCTTCAAAGCATTTAGAAGATGGTATTGTTTCATTGGATGAAAATGGAAGAATTGAATGGTATAACCGTTCAGCTAGAAAAAAACTTAAGTTAAAGACGCGGGATATTGGAAATAAACTTGAGTTGTTAATTAGAGTACCAATGTTTATTCGTTATATTAAAGAGGGTGATTACTCTAAACCTCTTATTCTACCTGTGTTGCAAGGAGTTCCTCGAACCGTTAGCATTCAAGCAGGACGTTATTTCAAAAAGCATAAATTAATTATTATTAAAGATATTCATGAACTTTATAATTTAGCACAAATTCGTAAAGACTTTATTGCCAATGCCTCGCATGAGTTAAGAACACCTCTAACGGTAATAAATGGCTATTTAGAAATGATGATTGATGCCGACGATGGACAAGGTAAGTGGAGTAAGCCACTTAAGCAAATGGGTGCTCAATCTAAACGTATGCAATCCATTATTTCTGATTTATTAACACTGTCAGCCTTAGAGTCAGAAAATATCACTGAAGAATTAACACAGCTCAATGTGCCAAAACTGTTATACCTGCAACAAGAGACAATGACACAGATTGCAAGTGAAATGCATGATATTCAGTTTGAGGTTGATGAACTGCTTAGCATAAATGGATACGCGTCATCCTTTACCAGTATTGTATCGAATTTAATTTCAAATGCGGTGCGCTATTCTCCAAAGGGTGGCCGTATTATTATCAAGTGGTACAAGGGAGCTGATAATATTATTTTTGAAGTTGAAGATTCAGGTATTGGAATCGCACCAGAGCATATTGCGAGAATAAGTGAAAGATTCTATCGAGTAGATGCAGCAAGGTCAAGAGATAGTGGGGGAACGGGTTTAGGCTTATCAATCGTTAAGTATGCTTTAGAAAGGCATAAAGGTAGGTTGCTTGTTGAAAGTCAGTACGGTAAAGGCTCAAGGTTTATTTGTGAATTCCCTTTAGATTTGGAAATAACAAATTTACATCTGTCATAAAAGTGTCATCTTTTGTTAATAAAGCTGTTACATTTCGTTGTCATAATAAGCGCCGTCAGATTGAAATTATTCATGATTCATTGGGATTTGTAACGCATTTATATTGTGCAAAGATCTCATAATTAAAGGGAAATAAAATGAAAGTTAAAAATAAATTATCTTTAGCGCTAGGCTTAACTGTGGCAATGACTTCTATGTCAGCCGTTGCTTCTAAAGTTGATGCAAATATTCCAACCTATGAAAAGGTTTCAGGTGTTTCTGGAAAAGTTTCGTCTGTTGGCTCGGATACCTTAGCTAACTTAATGACTTTATGGGCTGAAGAATTTAAGCGTACCTATCCTAATGTGAATATTCAAATTCAAGCGGCAGGTTCCTCAACTGCGCCGCCAGCACTAACAGAGTCGACTTCAAATATTGGGCCAATGAGTCGTCAAATGAAGTCAAAAGAAGTCGCAATGTTTGAAAAGCGACATGGTTATAAGCCAATGGCAATAGGGGTTGCAATTGATGCCTTAGCGGTTTATGTTAATAAGGATAACCCTATAGATCAGTTAACGATTCCGCAAGTTGATGCTATTTTTTCTGAAAACAGAAAGTGTGGTGAAGATTCTGCCATTAAAACTTGGGCAGATGCAGGTGCAAAAGGTGAAATTGCTTCTAAATCAATTCAAATGTATGGTCGTAACTCAGTATCGGGAACTTATGGTTATTTCAAAAAGAAAGGCTTGTGTAAGGGAGATTTCAGTTCAAACGTAAATGAACAACCAGGTTCTGCATCAGTTGTTCAATCTGTATCTTCTTCATTGAATGGGATTGGTTATTCAGGGATTGGTTATAAAACGGCTGGTGTTAAAGCACTTAAGTTAAGTAAAAAAGCGGGTAAAAAGTTTGTTGAAGCATCAACAAAAAACGCATTAAATGGTTCTTACCCTTTAGCGCGTGTTTTGTATGTTTATGTCAATAAAAGCCCAAATAAGTCATTGGACCCAGTTGTCAGAGAATTCCTAAATTTAGTTCTTTCACAACAAGGACAGGAAGTGGTTGTAAAAGATGGTTATATTCCTTTACCCGCAAAAATGGTTAAAAAGTTTAGAGCGGCTATTAATAAATAAAAATCGATAACGTTTTATGTAAATTCAAGAAGCCCTTTATTGGGCTTTTTTGTTATTAGACTATTACAATTTAGTTTTGAAAAAAACACCAGGGGGGGGTAAAATACCGCGCAAATAATTACATGAGGTATTAAGGGCTAATGGAAATTCAGGCGACATTAAAAAACATACGAGACAATAAGGCATTTGAACTGTTTGTTATTGCTGTTATTCTTTTTTCGTCCGTTATGATAGGGGTTAAAACGTATGAATTATCTGAGTTTAGTTCAAATTTATTGCTGGGTTTAGATTATGCTGTTACGCTTTTTTTTCTAATAGAAATCATTATCCGAATGATTGCTGAAGAGAGGTTTTTAAACTTTTTTAAGAAAGGTTGGAATATTTTTGACTTTTTGATTGTGGCAATTAGTTTGATACCGTTAGAAAGTTCTGAATATGCCTTGATAGCAAGAATGTTGAGGTTGTTTAGGGTGATGCGTCTAATTTCCTTTATTCCTGAACTTAGGGTTCTTGTGAGTGCTTTATTGACAGCTTTACCTCGTATGGGATATGTTGCATTACTCATGTTTATTATTTTTTATATCTATGCCGTTATTGGTAACCTCATGTTTGCAAAAATTAATCCTGTTTTATGGGGTGATTTAGGTATTTCACTATTAACTTTATTTAGAGTTGCAACCTTTGAAGATTGGACAGATGTGATGTATGAAACCATGACTGTCTATGGTTTAAGTTGGATTTATTTTTTAACTTTTATTTTTTTCTCAGCATTTGTGTTTTTAAATATGATGATTGGGATAGTCGTTGAGGTGCTTGATGAAGAACACAAGAAAATGAATGTGGGGGAGGAAGAGAAAAAACAGCATGAATTGGTTGAAAACCAATTAACTATGCAACAACAAATCCAACAATTAAATGACAAGCTGGATTTGTTGTTGCAACAGAAAAGTAAAGGTTAATTATTTAGTGTCTTCCTAGGAAGTATAAAACTGGCTAGTTACCAAACTAGCAGTTTATAACCTTCTTCTTGTAATTCCATTAATGCGGCAGCGCCTACTTCGGAGTATTCTGCAAAAGGTCGCATATCTTTGTCATGCCAATGGATTGTTTTCATGGTATTACCACAAGCCACCCAACGTACATTGTAATCCTTAGCAAAGCTACCGATTCGGTCGTATGTCATTTTTTCAACTTTTCTTTTAGGTTCTTTTGCTAAGGCATGTAAGCCTGGTCCAATTGCAACGACGGCAATATCAATATTTCCGCCATAGCGTTTAATCATGGCTTTAATTGAATTTAGGATACCGTGTTGATAATCTTTATCTGCCTTATTCCACATATAAACCGCTTTATGTTCTGCAGGGTCACCAGGAAATCTGTCTGATGGCGGATCTTGCAGTTCAGGAACTAGTTTTAATTTGAAAGAACTATTGTTTTCTGCACTTGATGCAGGAACCGAGAATAAACTGAGTAGTAAAATGACTGATAATAAAATTGTGATATTTTTTTTAAACATTATAATCCCCTCATAATTTTATATATTATAAGGGTTATCATGCTTCTTCAACAGCAAATTGAAATAGAAATAAATAATAATTTTTTTGTTAAAAAATTTATCATTGAAAATGAAAGCCATATGCATGGCGGCAATAATCCAGAATCACATTTTAAAATAATTCTTGTGAGTGATGATTTTAATGGGTTAAGTAAGGTTAAAAGACACCAGATGGTTTACAAAATCTTACAAGAAATAATGCCAAAATTTCATGCATTAGCACTGCATACATTTGATAATGACGAGTGGTTAAATTTTAAAGGGAGTACCGATTCACCTAATTGCTTAGGTGGCTCTGTAACTTAAGGAAGAACTTAACAACTGATTGAAATTCTGCGTGGACTTCTAGCCCATCAATTCTAGGCA
>CAYUHO010000042.1:0-10958 GCA_964444445.1 uncultured Piscirickettsiaceae bacterium
TTGATGGGCTAGAAGTCCACGCAGAATTTCAATAAGTTGTTAAGTGTCTCCTTAAGCTATGCACCACATAAAAACAAACAAACAAAACTTGAACCAATACAAGGCAATAATTCACCTCCAAAAAATAAGTGACTAATCCATTTAAATCAACTTTTAATTAAATTTCAACCAGTTAAATCATTCCGTAAAAAATATTGGATTTTTGGCACAAATCAAGCTATCATCAACTGGATTATTTTTAAACCCGAATCCTCAGATAGGAATTCGGGTTAAAGCTACAAACCAATTTAAAAGGAAAAACGCATGTCTCAACAAGCTATCTTCGATTTAATTAAAGAAAACGATGTTAAGTGGGCTGACTTACGCTTCACTGACACTCACGGAAAAGAACAACACGTAACTATCCCTGTTGATAAAGTAGATGAAGACTTTTTCACTGATGGTGAGACATTTGACGGTTCCTCCATTGAAGGCTGGAAAGGGATTAATAATTCCGACATGTTATTAATCCCACAAGAAGATGGCTTCTACCTGGACCCTTTTACCAATGATCCAACCATTATCATTCGAATGATGATTTTCTCACCGGACACCATGGAATCTTACGAAAAAGATCCGCGTGGAATTGCAAAAAAAGCAGAATCTTACCTAGCATCAACTGGTATTGCTGACTCTGCATTCTTTGGCCCAGAGCCTGAGTTTTTTATCTTTGATGATGTTCGCTGGGGAGCGGACATGTCTGGATCTTTCGTAAAAATTCAAGCTGGCGAATCTGCTTGGGAAAATGAAAGAGAAGTTGAAGGTGGTAACATTGGTCATAGACCAAATGTTAAAGGTGGATACTTCCCAGTACCACCAGTTGATCAACTTCATGAAGTTCGTGCTGATATCTGTGCCATGGCAGAAGCAATGGGGCTTGAAATTGAAGCACACCATCACGAAGTTGCAGCAGGTGGTCAATGTGAGCTAGCCGTTGCGGGTAACACACTAACTGCAAAAGCGGATGAAGTTCAAATTCTTAAGTATGCTGTACACAATACTTGCCATGCACTTGGTAAAACAGCGACCTTTATGCCTAAGCCAATCGTTGGCGATAACGGTACAGGAATGCACATCAACCAATCTTTATCAAAAGATGGCAAAAACATCTTTGCAGGTGATGTTTACTCAGGACTTTCTCAAGAAGCACTATGGTACATTGGTGGTCTTATGAAACATACTCGCGCACTAAACGCATTCACTAACCCTGGCACAAACTCTTATAAGCGTCTTGTTCCTGGTTTTGAAGCACCCGTCTTAGTTTCTTACTCAGGTTCTAACCGCTCAGCTTCAATTCGTATTCCATACGCACCTTCTGAGCGTTCACGTCGTGTAGAGCTTCGTTACCCTGACCCAACAGCAAACCCATACTTAGCATTCTCGGCATCACTAATGGCTGGACTTGACGGAATCATTAACAAAATTGAGCCAGGTGAACCTTCTGAGAAAGATCTATATGACCTTCCTCCAGAAGAAGAAGCAACCTACAACACTGTTTGTGCTTCATTAGAAGAAGCTTTGGATGCGCTAGACAAAGATAGAGAGTTCTTAAAAATGGGCGGTGTATTTACAGATGAAACAATCGACTCTTACATTGAACTAAAAATGGAGCATGTTACTCGCCTTAGAGCAACAACTCACCCAATTGAATTTGATATGTACTATTCTTCATAATCAACAAACAATTCAAATAAAAAACCCGCTTTATGCGGGTTTTTTTATCTAAACTATTTAGTGGGGAATCTCACCCCCCCTGGTGTTTTTTAATACAAATCCATGGCTAATCAATAGATTAATGCCCAAGCGGCTTATTAGGATCATAGTCCGTTAAAGTATATTCTGTTCCACAATAAGGACACTTTGCAAAACCGGTTTTTTCGATTGGCAGTACAACCTTTGGGTGAGCATTCCATTTAACCTCATTAGGCATTGGGCACTCCAATGGCGTATCTGCATAGGTAACATCTACTTGCTTTACTTTGTTTGCTATTTTAGCCATTTTTAATTCCTCTATTAAATCGTAGAAAGCCAATCAATATGTTCTAGCGAACGGCCGTGAACCACATCAAAATACTTCGCTTGCAACAGTTCAGTCACAGGACCACGAGAACCACAGCCAATTGGACGATCATCTAATTCTCTAATAGGTGTAACTTCCGCTGCTGTTCCAGTAAAGAAAGCCTCATCAGCAATATAAACTTCATCACGAGGAATATCTTTTTCAATAACCTGATATCCAGCTTCATTCGCTAACTGAATAATTGTTTTACGTGTAATACCATCTAAAGCACACTTTAAGAATGGGGTATAAATAACACCATCTTTAACAATGAAGAAGTTTTCTCCAGAGCCTTCTGAAACATAACCATCAACATCTAACAATAATGCTTCATCACAACCATGGCTTACCGCTTCTTGCAGCGCCAGCATTGAGTTAATATAGGCACCATTCGCTTTTGCTTTCGTCATGCTAACATTTGGGTGGTGACGAGTAAAAGAAGAGGTTGCAACTTTAATACCACGAGTAAGATTCTCTTCACCCATGTATGCACCCCATTCCCAAGCAGCAATCATGACGTGTGTTTTTAGATTATCTGCTCTTAAGCCCATCCCTTCAGAACCATAAAACGCCATAGGCCTTAAGTAAGCGGACTTCAAATTATTTTCTTTCACCACTTGCAACTGAGCTTGATTCAACTCGTCTTTAGAAAAAGGCATTGGCATATTCATTATTTTTGCACTATTGATTAAGCGAGTCGTATGTTCTTCTAACTTAAAAATCGAAGTTCCCTGTTCTGCTTCATATGCACGAACGCCTTCAAAAACTCCCATTCCATAGTGCAAAGTATGGGTTAAAACATGCACTTTCGCATCTCGCCAATCAACCATTTTTCCATCAAGCCAAATTAGCCCATCACGATCACTCATTGTTTGCATGTTTACATACCCATTCGTTTATTTTTTATTAAGTCGTCTATTTTAGCCGAAAACCTTCCTGTTTTTTGAAAAAAACAACTTGAAAAGTTTTTACATTTAAGTAGAATTGTTTATTTGAAATTCTCAAAAAAGCAACTGTATATCGGTTGCTTTTTTGTTTTTGGGATGATGGTAATGACAACAAATCACGTAATGAACACCTATGCAAGACAGCCGATTAGTTTTAGTAGAGGCGAAGGTGCTTTATTAATGAGCGAACAAGGTGACACTTACTTAGATGCTGTGAGCGGAATCGCTGTCTGTAGCTTGGGGCATGCACACCCAGCAATTACAGAAACCATTTGCCAACAGGCAGGTCAATTAATCCATACTTCCAACCTATATAATGTCGATAAACAAACTCAGCTTGCAAATGAACTCTGCGACTTGTCTGGCATGGATCAGGTTTTCTTTACCAATTCTGGTGCAGAGGCAAACGAAGCAGCGTTAAAAATTGCCCGTAAATTTGCCAACCAAAACGGAATTAAAAACCACAAAGTCATTACCATGAATCAGAGTTTTCATGGCAGAACCCTTGCAACCCTTTCTGCAACCGGTAACGAAAAAGTCCATCAAGACTTTTATCCTTTAGTTGATGATTATATTCGAGTTGATTTTAATGATATAGAAGCGGTTAAACAGCATGCTGATAATCCATCCGTCGTCGCAATACTTGTCGAGCCAATCCAAGGTGAAGGTGGTGTTTTTACACCAAATGATGGCTACTTGACAGCCCTCAGAAAAATTTGCGATGATAATAGCTGGCTGTTAATGATTGATGAAATTCAAACAGGAATGGGTAGAACAGGGAAATGGTTTGGTTTTCAACATGATGCGATTCAACCAGATGTTGTGACCCTTGCAAAAGCACTCGGAAACGGAATGCCGATTGGCGCTTGCTTAACCAGTCAAAAAGCGAACGCCATTCTTGTGCCGGGAAATCATGGTACCACCTTTGGTGGAAACCCTCTTGCCTGTGCCGTTGGCTTAACGGTGATTGAGACAATCACAAACAATCAATATATTAAAAAAATTGCTCAAAATAACCTTATCAACCAGTTTGAATCCGCACTAAAAAACAATCTAAACGTAATTAATATTAGAGGAAAAGGTTACATGATTGGTATTCAGCTAAATACTGACTGTACGCATTTAATTAAATTAGCATTAGAAGAAATGAATCTACTAATTAACGTTACGCACGGGGATACTATTAGATTATTACCCGCATTTGTCATGACTGAATTACAACAAGAAGAATTGATTACCAAAGTAGTTAATTTAATTGAACAGGTATAGAAACAATGAAACATTTTTTAACATTAAACGATTTTACTCCTGCCGAACTTCAACAACTGATGCTTCGAGCAACTGAACTCAAAAAAATGCAACATGCCGGTGAAATTTACGAGCCATTAAAAAACAAAACACTCGCCATGATTTTTGAAAAGTCATCCACCAGAACCCGTATTTCATTTGAAGTTGGTATGGCACAACTTGGTGGACACGCCCTGTTCTTATCATCAAACCACACCCAACTTGGACGTGGTGAACCAATCGAAGACAGTGCAAAAGTAATTTCTAGCATGGCTGACGGTATCATGATTCGTACCTTTGGGCACGACATTGTTGAAACCTTTGCCAAACATTCAAGCGTGCCGATTATCAACGCATTAACAGATGACTACCACCCTTGCCAACTACTCGCAGACATGCAAACTTACCAAGAAAATCGCGGGTCGATTAAGGGTAAAACTGTTGTTTGGGTTGGCGATGGAAATAACATGTGTCATTCCTACATCAATGCTTCTAAACAATACGGTTTCAATTTACATATTGCAGTACCAGAAGGTTACGACCCAAAAATGGAACTTTTCGACAACACAGACAATGTTGAAATTATTCGTAACCCAATGGATGCAGCCGAAAATGCTGACCTGATTGTAACCGACGTCTGGGCAAGTATGGGGCAAGAAGAAGAGCAGAAAAAACGCGAAAAAGACTTTAAAGATTATCAGGTAAATTCCAAGTTAATGCAACAAGCGGATAAAGACGCTTTGTTTATGCACTGCCTTCCAGCGCATAGAGGTGAAGAAATTTCTGCAGAGTTAATGGATTCAAAGGATACGGTTGTATGGCAAGAAGCCGAAAATAGACTACATGCACAAAAAGCACTACTAGAGTTCTTACTGGCTAAGAAATAACTCTCCCCTAAAATAGCTTGGGATTAAGGCTTTGCGCTGAATACCCTAGCAACCCCCCGCCCTCTTTTGTCTGATGCTGCCTGCCAATTTTCTTTTGTCCTAACAATAAGTTGGACATCGCCTAAATAATCATTCCTACGCAACTGATAACCCATCATTTCAAGGTCAGCCTTATCTGATGCTGGTATCTTTGGGTGAAACATAATCACGTCTTTTGGTAAGAGTTGATGATGAAATCTCGGTGCATCAACCGCCTGTTGAGCGCTCATATTTTTTTGCGTTACATTTACGATTGTTTGAAAAACAGAAGTAATGATGGATGAACCACCTGGCGTACCCACAACAAGCTTAACTTGATTGTCTTTTAATAAAATAGTCGGCGACATTGAAGACAACATTCTTTTTTCCGCCGCAACTTCATTGGCTTTCCCACCAACAACGCCAAAGATATTTGCTACCTTTGGCTTAGTACTAAAATCATCCATCTCATTATTCATTAAAAAACCTGCTTTTTTAATCACAACACCACTGCCAAAAGGCATATTTAAAGTGTAGGTATTAGAAACCGCATTGCCCTCAAAATCTACAATTGAAAAATGGGTTGTTTCAAATGATTCAGGCAAACCTGGCTTAACCTTTTCGGTTGATGAAATATCATCAAATGACACTTCATCAACCCGTTTTTCAATATAGTCTTCACTAATCAATTGCTCAATAGGTACCTTTACAAAATCTGGATCACCTAAATATTGAGCACGATCAGCATATACTCGCTTCTCAAGTTCAGCATAAAAATGCACCTCGACAGCCTGTTTAGAAATCCCTTGCTTTAAAGCCTTGTCCTTTGCCAACTCAAAAGGTTCCGCCAAGGTTTGTTTCATCTTCAGCAATTGTACAATTGCGATCCCCCCTGAACTTGGCGGGGGCGCTGAAACGATTTGATAACCCAGCCAATCTGCAACAATGGGGTTTCGCCATTTTACTTGATAAGAGGCTAAATCTTTTGCAGTGATTAGCCCACCGTTCTGTTGCATTTGTTCCGCAATATAACGTGCAGTTTTCCCACGATAAAATTCATCAGCACCCTGTGTTGCGATACGTCTTAAAGTCTCCGCTAAATTTGGCTGTTTAAATAACCCCCCTTTTTTTAAATGACCAAATGCCTCCTTAAAATTAAGCGGCTGTTTCGATTTATTATCAATCCACTTTAAATACCAATTTAAAGTATCCGTTAACGCTTGAGGAACAACAAAGCCATTTTCGGCTAGCTTAATTGCAGGCTGTAATAACTGCTTCCAAGGTAAACGACCAAATTTTTGGTGTGCTTCCCACATACCGGCCACCGTTCCAGGGACACCTGAAGCTTGATAGCCAACTAACGATTTGTATTTAATTACATTCTTCTGAGAATCCAAATACATGTTTTTGCTGGCAGCAAGTGGTGCTTTTTCTCGATAATCCAAAAAATAATTTTCAGGTTTGGCTTTAGTCAACGAACGATCAAAGATAGTCATAAAGCCACCCCCACCTAGATTTCCTGCCTCTGGATAGGTGACCGCAAGCACAAATGCAGCAGCAATTGTCGCATCGATGGCATGACCACCTTGTTGTAAAATGTTGCTTGCAACATCCGCACTGTATTTATCAGGCATGGCAATCGCAGCTTGTGATTTAGCCATTGCATGAAAAGAAAAACTAACAAGAATTAAGAAAGTAAGAAAATAGTGCATAGTTAAAATCAGATGACTGCCTCAAAAGAAAGAGAAAATTAAAAATCACCAAGGGGGGTATTGGAGATACTAGCAAGTATCTCCATGCTAATTTACTCCGTGCGGTCTGTCACTTCAATTAAATGATAACCAAACTGAGTTTGAATAGGTCCTTCTAACGAACCAATTTCAGCAGAAAAACAAACTTTATCAAATTCTGGTACCATCATTCCTGGTCCAAACTGTCCTAAATCTCCACCAGATTTTCCTGATGGACACTGCGAAGAAGCGGCAGCAATAATTGCAAAATCTGCACCAGATTCAATTTCTTTTTTTAATGCTAACGCTTGTTCTTCCGTGTCCACTAAAATATGTCGAGCAGTTGCCATTGCCATGCTGTTTTCCTTTTTTATAATTTGTATGGATTCCGCTGTATAATACACCAAAATCACACAAAAACCAGCCCCAAAAATAAACTAGAGATATGAAGTCACTATGGACACAAATCAATTTGCCAATATCCCAATGCAATCCGTAGGACCTTTTAAACTGATTGGTGATGTTGAAACAGATGATTTAATGGTGCCAATGGCAACCTATGAAACGCCACTTTGGCCATCTGTTGCACGTGGAGCACGTGTTGCATTTCATGCTGGTGGTATTCGTACGACGGTAATGGACGAACGTATGACACGTTCCATTTTATTAGAAGCCGACAATGCAAGCATCGCTCGCGATAAGCTGACTAAAATCAAAGCTCGACAAAGCGACCTACAAAAAGTTGTTGCAACCAGTAGTAATTTTGCCAAGTTAATTGACTTAAACAGCCAAGTTGTCGGCAATCTAATTTACCTGCGTTTAGAATTCACAACGGGTGATGCATCAGGTCATAATATGGTAACAAATGCCGCAGATAAGCTTATTCCATGGCTACTAGCAGAATACCCAGAACTTAACTATGTCTCTATTTCTGCCAATTATTGTGCAGATAAAAAAGTATCTGCTGTGAATGGTATTTTAGGACGCGGTAAAAATGTGGTTTGTGAAACAACCATTCCAAGAAAACTTTGTATTCGCTTTCTAAAAACAACCCCTGAAGCAATTAAAGAACTGCATATTAAAAAAGACCTGATTGGAAGCATCGTAGCAGGCGGTTTACGCACCGCAAATGCCCATATTGCAAATATGTTACTGGCGTTTTACTTGGCAACGGGGCAAGATGCAGCGAATATTATTGAAGGCTCACAAGCCATAAACCATGTTGACATTACACCCGAAGGGGATTTATATTTCTCCACCACTTTACCCAACCTAATAGTCGGTACAGTTGGTAATGGAAAAGGTTTGTCATTTGTTTTGGATAATTTACAACAACTTGGTTGTACCAATAAGGATACCCCCCCTGGTGAAAATTCCCGCAGATTAGCCTGTATAGCTGGCGCGACTGCATTGTGTGGAGAGTTATCCTTGTTAGCTGCACAAACTAACCCAGGTGAACTGATGTCTGCACACCTAAAACTTGAACGCTAAGCAAAATGTCAATTACACAACGTAAACAAGAACATATAGAGGCAATTTTAAAAGACCCGCTAATTGAAAGAAAACAATCTGGCTTTGATAAAATTCAACTTACTCATCGAGCATTACCAGAATTAGACTTTAGCCAAATCGACACTTCAACCAATTTTCTAGAAAAAAAACTTGCTTTTCCCCTGCTGATTTCATCAATGACTGGTGGTGCAGATAATAACCTAGTCAAAATAAATCAAAATCTTGCCATCGCAGCAGAAAATCAACAGGTCGCCCTAGCAGTCGGTTCGCAAAGAGCGATGATTATTGACAAACAGGCAGAAGAGAGCTTTAAACTTCGTCAATTTGCGCCCAACATCCCATTAATTGCAAATATCGGAGCTGTTCAACTTAACTACGGTTTTGGAATAGAGGAAGCTCAAAGAATAGTTGATGTTCTACAGGCTGACGCGCTTTATCTTCACCTCAATCCATTGCAAGAAATTATCCAACCTGAAGGTGACACCAATTTTAGCCAGCTAACTGAAAAAATCGCGGTATTGAACGAGGCAATTGATGTACCGGTTATACTAAAAGAAGTAGGTTGTGGCTTGTCTGCAAAAGATATTGACCTAGGACTTGAGGCAGGCATTAAATGGTTTGATACTGCTGGGCGTGGGGGAACTTCTTGGAGTAGAATCGAAGCTCACCGACAAGACAAACTTGAACAAGCCGATTCACTCGGCAATCTTTTTCAGGATTGGGGTCTAACCACTCCCGAAGCGCTTGATATCGCAAGACAATATCAGAACCATGCAAATTTCATTGCCAGTGGAGGAATACGTACTGGCATAGACATGGTCAAATCAGTTATAATGGGTGGTTGTGTTTGCGGGGTAGCGTCTTCTTTTTTACGACCTGCTATCAATTCCTCCCAAGAGGTAGAAAAACAAATACAACAACTAGAGCAAGGATACCGCACAGCACAGTTCTTATTAGGGGCTGCGGACTTTAAAGGGCTGTTTTTAAACTCAGCACTGATACAAAAAAACAAATAAATACAATACAAATAAAAGACAATAAAAAAGAAAACAATAAATGACTGTTGGAATAGACCTAATTCACTTTGCCACTTCTGATTATGAGCTTGGACTTGACACCTTTGCAGAAGAAAAAAATATTGATGTAAACAAGTTTTTTGACGGCATTGGACAAGAAAAGATGTCAATTGCACCACCGGATGAAGATATTGTGACACTTGCTGCAAAAGCAGCTGATCCAATATTAGCACAAATAGATAAGAGCAAAATCACAGCGATTCTTTTTGCAACTGAAACCGCAGTTGATCAATCAAAATCAGCAGGTGCTTTCTTACACAGCCTACTTGAGCTTCCTAACCGATGCCGAACAGTTGAATTTAAACAAGCCTGTTATGCAGGTACTGCTGCGCTGCAAACAGCTGTTGCAATGGCAAAAAGTAACTCAAAAGAAAATATTCTTGTTATCGCTGCAGACATTGCACGTTATGAACAAAACTCTTCAGGCGAAGCAACACAGGGTTGCGGCGCGGTGGCCATGCTAATTAAACAAAACCCGCGCATTCTTACAATAGAGGAAGGCTCTGGCTATTACACAGAAGATGTTGCAGATTTTTGGCGACCAAATGACCGAACAACCGCGATTGTCGATGGGAAGTATTCAACTAAAGTTTATCTACAAAGCCTTAAGCAGGCTTGGTCAAATTTTGTTGAAGACACTGGTAAACAATTTAAAGACATTAATCATTTTTGTTACCACATCCCCTTTTCACGCATGACCGAAAAAGCACACAAAACCTTAATTAAAAAAGCGGCTGTACAGGTCGATGAGACTGTTTTTAAAGATCAAATCTGTTCAGGACAAATATACAATCGTGTTGTTGGAAATAGCTATTGTGCTTCACTTTTTATTAGCTTCTGTTCCTTTTTAGATAATGAGGATAGCAAGCTTGATGGAAATAGATTTGGATTTTTCAGCTATGGTTCAGGTAGTGTTGCTGAATACTTTTCAGGTATTATTCAAGAAGGTTATCAGAATTTTATTATGAAAAACAGCCATCAACAACAAATCAAAAGTAGGCAGTCTCTCAGCTATACAGAATATGTCGATTTTTACTATAAACAACCATTAGATGGTAGTAATCTAAAATTTTCTAAAAATAATAAAGGGGCATTTCGCTTAGCCAAAATAGAAAATAGTATTCGAAAATATGAGAAAAAATAAACCATTCACTCGTCTTAGATGAGCTACAAGTTTATTATTGAATATGGCGGATAGCAAGAGATTCGAACTCTTGGTAGGCTATAAACCTACACACACTTTCCAGGCGTGCGCCTTCAACCACTCAGCCAGCTATCCGAAAGAACGGGCATTATACCGAAATATAACAAAGCATGCCCACTCTTTTAAGTTAAGAAAGAAATAACGTGAATTCAATGCCTCCTTAAGGAGACGCTTAACAACTAAAAAACACGATTTTTAT
>CAYUHO010000043.1:0-2455 GCA_964444445.1 uncultured Piscirickettsiaceae bacterium
GACACTTTTTTCTCAGCCTAATTCTAACCTTAGTTATTAAGCGTTTCCTTAATATCGTTTTAATAGCAAATGACTTTGAAGGCTGAAATTAATTGCATTTTAAAAGTAAAGGATGTAAGATGGTGTCCTTACATTTTAAATGTTTAATGTAAATCAAATTAATAAGTCTATCTATTTTGGCGAATCTAAAAAAATGTCTGCCAAAAATTAAATATATAACCATGATTTTTAGGAGAAAAAATAAATGAGCGCTAATGTTATATCAATAAGTGACGCAAGCTTTGATGCTGATGTTCTACAATCAAAAGAACCTGTCTTAGTCGATTTTTGGGCAGAGTGGTGCGGTCCTTGTAAAATGATTGCTCCAATTTTAGATGAGGTTGCTGGAGATTATGCCGGTAAGGTGAAAATAGTTAAGTTAAATATTGATGAAAATCCAAGTACGCCACCTAAGTTTGGTGTTCGTGGTATTCCTACGCTTCTTTTGTTTAAAAATGGTGATGTAGATTCAACTCAAGTAGGAGCTTTATCTAAATCACAGTTAACCACATTTTTAGACGATAATATTTAAAAAATCTAAAAATAGGTATATTCTTTAGCTACCTCTCTTTTAATCCTGATATAATCATGCGAGTAGAGTGCAAGCCAGTGGCTTGTGCAGGGTTTGTATTTTTTCGGGGTTAGGGTGAAATACCTGTTTTAACTTCTATTTAAGACATGCTTGTCTAAAGAATACTATTCTCGAACAACATATCAGTAAAATAAACTAAAAGCAAACTATGAAATTACAAGATCTTAAGAAAAAATCAGCAGCATCATTGCTAGAATTAGCTGCAGAACAAGGGCTGGAAAATTTATCCCGTCTAAAAAAACAAGAAATAATTTATGCCATTTTAAAGAAGCATGCACAAAAAGGTGAAGATATTTTTGGCGAAGGTGTGCTTGAGATCTTACCTGATGGTTTTGGGTTCTTGCGTTCTGGCGACGGCTCTTATCTATCTGGTCCAGATGATTTATACATTTCTCCTAATCAAATCAGGCGTTTTGGATTAAGGAAAGGTGACACGATTCAAGGTAAGATTCGTCCACCAAAAGAAGGTGAACGCTATTTTGCTTTATTAAAAGTAGAAAAAATAAATTATGAAGATCCTGATGTTGCTCGTAAGAAAATTGCTTTTGAAAACTTAACGCCTTTACATGCTAATGAACGCTTAAGGATGGAAGTCGGTAATGGTTCAACGGAAGATATTACGACCCGTATTATTGATATTGCCGCACCCTTTGGTAAAGGTCAGCGTGGATTAATTGTCGCACCGCCAAAGTCAGGTAAGACCGTCATTATGCAACAAATAGCACAATCTATCGCGGAAAACCATCCAGAGTGCTATTTGATTGTTCTCTTAATTGATGAACGCCCAGAAGAAGTAACCGAAATGGAAAGAACGGTTAAAGGCGAAGTAATTGCGTCTACTTTTGATGAGCCTGCATCTAGACATGTCCAAGTTGCGGAAATGGTGGTAGAAAAAGCGAAACGATTAGTTGAGCATAAAAAAGATGTGGTTATTTTGTTAGATTCGATTACGCGTTTAGCAAGAGCTTACAATATGGTGGTGCCTTCTTCAGGTAAGATTTTAACGGGTGGGGTTGATGCAAATGCACTTCATAGACCTAAACGGTTTTTTGGTGCCGCACGAAATATTGAAGAGGGTGGTTCATTAACTATTATTGCGACAGCATTGGTTGACACGGGTTCTAAAATGGACGAAGTTATTTTTGAAGAATTCAAAGGAACGGGTAACATGGAATTACATCTATCAAGAAATATTGCACAAAAACGAATTTTCCCAGCTGTTAATATTGAGCAATCAGGAACGCGTAAAGAAGAATTGTTGACTACAAAAGACGAATTGCAAAATATTTGGCTACTTCGTCGTTTCTTACAAGGTCTTAATAATGAAGTGGAAGCGGTTGAAACCTTAATTAATCAAATGAAAGTCAGTAAAACTAATGAAGCTTTATTTTCAGCAATGAAAGGAAACCGATAGTTTTTAGTTTGTAGGGTAATATAGAGTTGCTTTTTCTGAAAATGTCTCTATAATGCCTTTTTTGGTTTTAATAAAATTATTTGGATAGACATTATGAAAGAAGGTATTCACCCAGCGTATAACGAAGTTGTTTTTCAGGATATTTCAACTGGAGACACTTTTGTTACTAGCTCGACCATTAAGAAAACTTCTGGTGAAACCATTACAGTAGATGGTAAAGAGTATCCATTGGTTCGTATTGAAGTTTCAAGTTCTTCACATCCTTTCTACACTGGCAAGCAAACACTTGTAGATACAGAAGGTCGTGTTGAGAAGTTCAAACAGAAGTACGCAATGCGTCGATAATAGATGTTACATCTATAGGGATTCTTAAGGAAACGCTTAATAACTAAGGTTAGAATTAGGCTGAG
>CAYUHO010000043.1:2465-10618 GCA_964444445.1 uncultured Piscirickettsiaceae bacterium
GAGGCACTTAACAACCGCCAATTATTTTTTACTGGCTAAAATGCACGACAACTTACGTAAAATTCGACGCAATAGTCAGCTATTACGATGCATTTAACGAAACTTGGGCAGTTTTTTAAGTTAAGTTCTAATTGTAGTAATTAAGTGTTTCCATATTGAAAGTAAAAAAGCCACTTGAGTATCAAGTGGCTTTTTTTTTGCTTATAAAACGCTATAATCAATCTCTAAACTTAACATTTGAATGAAAAATGAAATTAAATATAAATAATACAATATTAACCATTCTTTTATTTTTGGTCTCCTTTAGTATAGGAGCCAATCAGATAGAAGGCTGTCAACCGAAAAAAATTGAGCAATGGGTGACGGCAAGCTTTGCTAGTTCTGGCGATACGATTATTATTCAAAATAGAAAGTTTAAGTTGATAGGGGTCAATGCACCTAGAAAAGAACGCAAACAAAAATTTAATACCACAGGGCAGCCGCTTGCTAAAGAAGCTCAAAATAGGCTCAATAAATTATTAGCTAATCACGACATGGAGGTGGGCGTTGAATATGATACTAGAAAAAGAGACACCTTTAATCGAGGGCTAGTCCATTTATATGTAAAAAGAAAAGGTGTTATTCAAAATTTAAACCAATTAATGTTAGCGTCGGGTTATGCTATTGTTAAAAGTGAATACGGTAACTACTTGCATCAAGAGTGCTATTTTCAAGCAGAAAATCAAGCACGAACGCAAGAAATAGCTTTGTGGAGTTTGCATAAAAATCAACCCAATCTAAATTATCCAATAGTATTGTCCAGTAAAATTACATTAGAAGATGATGCTTTTAGGATTTATAAAGGGAAAATCGTCGATATAATTAATCGTTCTAATGGTTATATTCTAAATATGGATACGGTTGGTATTCGTATACCTAAGCAATATAAAGTTAACTTCGATTTTGAAAAAATAAAACAGTTAAAAGGTAAAGTAATAGAGGTTAGGGGGAATGGTTTTTTATTTAGGAGAGCTATGTTCGTTAAAATCCAATCGCCAAATGCAATAGATGCACTCAGAAATTTTTAAGGAAGATAGATGCCAAAACTACAGAATGATCGACTTTTACGCGCACTACTAAGAGAACCAGTGGATAGAACACCTGTTTGGATGATGCGTCAAGCGGGAAGGTATCTGCCAGAATATAAGGCAACTCGTAAAGATGCCGGTTTATTTATGGATTTATGTCGTAATAAAGAATTAGCCAGCGAAGTCACTTTACAACCATTAGAACGCTTTCCGCTAGATGCCGCCATTTTATTTTCTGACATTTTAACCATTCCTGATGCGATGGGCTTAGGTTTGCGTTTTGAAACAGGCGAAGGTCCAGTATTCGATAAGCCTGTTCGCAATATGGCAGATGCCAAAAGATTGTTTGTGCCTGATATGGGTTCAGATTTAAAGTATGTAATGGATGCTGTTAGCACGATTCGTAAAGATTTAAATGGTCGTGTTCCTTTGATTGGATTCTCCGGAAGTCCGTGGACATTAGCAACCTATATGGTTGAAGGTAGTTCAAGTAAAACTTACGCGATCATTAAAGCAATGATGTTCGACCAGCCAGCAACATTGCATTATATTTTAGATGTGCTTGCCGACTCAGTTATTGCCTACTTAAATGCACAAATTGAATCGGGTGCACAAGTAGTTCAAATATTTGATACTTGGGGTGGCGTATTAACTCCACGAGACTATAAAGAGTTCTCTTTAAATTACATGGCTAAAATTGTCGACGGTTTAATACGACACAATGACGGTAGAAAAGTACCCGTTATTTTATTTACCAAAGGCGGTGGTCAGTGGTTAGAAGAAATGGCAGCAACAGGGTGTGATGCGTTGGGGTTAGACTGGACAACTGATATTGACGCTGCCAGAGAGAGAGTGGGCGATAAAGTTGCTTTGCAAGGTAATATGGATCCAAGTATTTTATATGCCTCACCAGAACGAATTAGGCAGGAAGTGGCAACCATTTTAGCTAAATATGGCAAAGGAACGGGTCATGTATTTAATTTAGGGCATGGCATTCACCCAGAAGTGAATCCAGAACATGCTGGAGCGTTTATTAAGGCGGTAACTGAATTAAGTGGACAATATCATTTATAGAGAATGTTATCAGAGGTTTTTAAGGTCAATTTCACAAAAGACCTTAAATGCTTTATGGTTTTATGTTTAGTTTATTTGTAAACTCCATTGCTTCTAAGTATATTTTTGTAACCTCTGAAGGAGTTAAGCCTGCGGGTGGAATGAAATCATTTTTTCCAGATTCAATGTTTTTAACGGTAGCTAAAGCCTTTCCAAGGTTGCCGGTTTTATTTAGTAGAGCAGATTTAATTTCTTCTTTGAAGGATAAACCAGATAGTATTTCATCTAAAGGCTGATCCATAATAGTATCTAATGTTGAAAATAATCCAACCATAAAATAAGAGTCTTTTGATAGGTCTTTTTCTATCGAACCAATAGACTCACAGAACTTAGCCCTAATCAAAGAAGTTGTAAGTAGTTCAGAGGGTTTGTCTGATGTGTTTGTTAATGCGATTACACTTGCCCAACTTTGCAGTTTATTAATCCCTAGTCGCAATACGACATCGTGAATCGACGAAATGTTGTGACTTGCTTCTGTTAAAGACACCATTTTCAATAATTTTTGGCTCATAGTCACATCGTTACTAATTATTTCGCTAAGTTTTTGCATCTTAATATCGGGGTTAAAGACGCTCGATAAAAATTGTAAAAGGCTTGCTTGGTTTGAACTAGGTGCTTTTCCTTTAATAAGTGTGGGTTTAGTAAAGAAATAGCCTTGGAATAGGTCGAACCCGACCTCTTTGCAAAAATTAAATTGCTCTATGGATTCTATTTTTACCGCAATGAGCCGTTTATCTTTGTTTTTCAACCTTTGCATGTTCTCGATTATTTTTCTAGGCCCTGCGGCTAAGATGTCAACTTTAATAATGTCACAATGTTCTTCAAACGGGCTTAATCTATCATTAAAATCATAATCGTCTAGAGCAAGTCGATAGCCTTTTTTGGTTAGTTTGGTAAATTTTTCTTTGATTTCATCGGTAGGGTTGACGCATTTAAGAATCTCAAGTACCACTTGTTTTTTAGGTAAAAATGACTGAATATCTTGTAATAATAACTCTTCATTAAAGTTGATAAACGCCTTTTTCTCGCCAACGATACTTTCAATTCCAAAATCATTTAGCAGGTTAGACATGACTTGTGCCGTTGCCTGTGTACCATCTGTTATATCTGCATGATCAGAATTTTCCGCTGACCTAAATAATATCTCATAAGCATATACCCCCATGTTTTTATTAAAAATAGGTTGTCTAGCGAGGTATATTTGATTTAAATCGGTCATTTTGTCTTTAATCCAGTTCAGGGAAATTATCTTTTAGAAAACTCATCGGGCATAGTAATTTCTTTGCCCTCAAATAAAAACTTTTCCATTTCTTCTTTCAGAAAGCTTTGTGCTTTTTGATCAAGACTGGAAAGTCTATACTCGTTAATTAAAATAGTTTGTTGTGTTAGCCACTGCTTCCAAGCTTCTTTAGAAATATTATCATAAATTTTTTGCCCTAATGGTCCAGGAAAAGGAGTGAAATCTAAGGCATCCATTTCTTCGCCAATTTTTGCGCACTTAACTAATCTAGTCATTTTAAAACTCTTCTTGATTATAGAAGTATAATAATACACAAAAAATGACTAGAGAAAAAGAATGAATGAAGAAATAGGTGTCGAAAAAAGACGAATAAAAAGTTTTGTGCTAAGGCAGGGTAGGTTGTCTAAAGCACAACAAGGTGCAATTGATAGTTTTTGGGGGTTGTTTGGTCTTGAATTAAAAGATGAACTACTTGATTTAACCCAACTGTTTGGCAGAGAAGCCGACACAATTATTGAAATTGGTTTTGGAATGGGTTTAAGCTTGGCAACCATGGCAGAAAATAACCCACATCAAAATTATATTGGTATAGAAGTGCATCGCCCTGGAATTGGGGCACTACTAAAATTAATTGGCGAAAAGAAATTAACCAATATTAGAGTGTTTAATGATGATGCGATTGAAGTATTAAAACAACGGATTCCAAGGGGTAATTTATCCGCGATTTATCTTTTTTTTCCAGATCCATGGCACAAAACAAAACATAAAAAACGCCGAATATTACAGTCAGAATTTGCAACGACGATAGCCAGTTACTTAAAAGAAAATGGGCAATTCCATATGGCAACAGACTGGGAAGACTACGCTAAATATATGATGAAAATAATGACAGCGACAACAGAATATGTTAATTTATCGGGAGAAAATAATTACACACCAAGACCAGAATACCGCCCCTTAACCAAGTTTGAACAACGAGGTCATAATCTCGGGCATGGCGTTTGGGATCTAATTTTTTTAAAAAAAGGAAAAAACTCATGAAAAAAATAGCATTATTATCGACGCTTGCCGCATTAACTCTATTGACGGCTTGTAGCAGTGACCCTAAAAAAACAATCAATAAAGATATAGTTGCAGATTGTGTTTTTCCTAATACAGAAAAATCTGCACCCACTTGGATTTGCGATGCTCCAGTAGCAGGTATTCCCGTTACAGCAGTAGGGGTTGCAGAGCCATCAAAGGGCGGTATTAGTTTTATGAAAGATATTGCCGCCGCTGATGGTCGTGGGCGATTAGCTGAACAAATGCAAGTTCGAGTTAGCAAAATGGTAAAAAAATACTTAGGAAATACAGGCGTAGCAAAAACAGAAACTATTGACGCTGTTGCCAGTTCAACGATTAAAACCGTGACCAGCCAAATGCTAACCGGTTCTAAAATATACAAAACACGGACAGGGCCAAAAGGTCGATTATTTGCATTAGTTGGTATTGATTCAAAAAATGCAGAAATTATTGCCGAGCAAGCCTTAAAAACATCAATGAATAATGATCAAGCCCTATGGCAACAATTTAAATCTAAACAAAGCTTTGATGAAATGGCAAAAGAGATAATGAAGCAAAAAGTAAATTAGCTAGAAAGCTTTCTTTTTATAAAAAATGCAAGGGGCTCCCCTAGTAATTTTTGGCGGTTGTTAAGTGTCTCCTTAAGCATGATGTTATTCTTTTTTCCGAACATAAACTTTTGAATATAATCCTTCATTAGTTAAATTGTGATACTCAAAACTGCTAAGTAGCGGTTTTGAGTATTCTTTAATATGTTTTTATAATAATTAATAGGGCTATTTGTGTCAAATCTTGAAACTATACTGACTGAAACTCGCGTATTTAATCCTTCCGAAGAAATAAAAAACTCTGTTTTGATTACCCAATCAAAAATAGATGAAATGCGTGCTTTAGCTGAAAATGATTATGCCGCTTTTTGGTCAGACCTAGCGAAACAAAAACTGGTGTGGGACACCCCTTTTACGAAAGGCTTAGATGAAACCAATGCTCCACATTACCAATGGTTTAGTGATGGCGAATTAAATGTTTCCTATAATTGCATTGATCGACACCTAGCTACAAACGCCAATAAAAAAGCAATTGTTTTTGAAACCGATTCAGGTGAAGTAGAAACCTATACCTATCAAGAACTACATGACAATGTTTGTCGTTTTGCCAATGTCCTAGTGAGCCAAGGTATCGAAAAGGGCGATAGAGTAATTATCTATATGCCAATGATTCCACAGGCAGTAATTGCCATGCAAGCTTGTGCGCGTATTGGTGCTATTCATTCGGTTGTATTCGGCGGTTTTTCTGCAGAATCTTTACAAGATAGAATTGAAAATGCTGGTGCTGTAATGGTAATTACAGCTAATGTTAGTGTTCGTGGGGGGAAAACAATTCCACTCAAAACAGCCGTTGACATTGCTCTTGCCAAGGGTTGCCCAATGACTAAAAAAGTCATTGTTTATCGTAGAACCGATGATGAAGTTGTTATGAACGCAGGCAGAGATATTGACTGGTTCGAAGCCGAATCAAGCATGCCTAGCCAACATACTCCTGTTCCAGTTAATGCAGAACATCCCCTGTTTTTACTTTATACATCAGGTTCAACAGGCAAACCAAAAGGCGTTCAGCATAGTTCCGCAGGCTATTTATTAAATGCACACCTCTCAAATGAATGGATGTTTGACCTAAAAAAGGACGATGTTTTTTGGTGTACAGCTGATGTAGGTTGGATTACAGGACATACCTATGTTGCTTACGGACCTTTGTCGGTTGGAGCAACCATCGTCATGTTTGAAGGCGTACCAACCTACCCTGATGCAGGACGATTCTGGCAAATATGTCAAGACCATAAGGTTAGCGTTTTTTATACCGCACCCACCGCGATTCGAGCCTTGATGAAATTTGGTGCAGATTTACCGAATCAGTACGACCTTTCTAGCTTAAGAATTTTGGGCACAGTAGGCGAACCAATTAACCCTGCCGCATGGATTTGGTACTACGAAACAATTGGCAACAAAAAATGTCCAATTATCGACACCTGGTGGCAAACCGAAACGGGTGCACACATGATTGCCCCTTTTCCAATCACGCCATTAAAGCCTGGTTCATGCACACTACCTTTGCCAGGTATTGATGCCGCCATTTTAGATGAAGACGGTAATGAACTAGAAGCTGGGCAAGGTGGCTTGCTAGTGATTAAAAAACCATGGCCATCAATGATTCGTAATATCTGGGGTGATGAAGAGCGTTACAAAGAAACCTATTTTCCCCTAGCAGATAAGTTAAATTACTATGTTGTTGGTGACAGTGCTTACGAAGACAAAGATGGCTATTTTTGGATTTTAGGGCGAGTAGATGATGTCTTAAATGTATCAGGTCATCGCTTAGGCACAATGGAAATTGAATCTGCACTCGTTTCACACTCGCTAGTAGCAGAAGCCGCGATTGTCGGTAAACCTCATGACATAAAAGGTGAAGCAGTTTCCGCATTTGTCGTTTTAAATACTGACATACCCGAAGGTGAAGCACTTAAAAGTTTAATTAACGAATTGAGGAATCATGTGGCTACCGAAATTGGTGCAATTGCAAAACCTGATGATATTCGTTTTGGTAGTAATTTACCCAAAACAAGATCAGGAAAAATAATGCGTCGATTATTAAAAGTCATTGCCAAAGGTGAAGAAATCACTCAAGACATCTCAACACTTGAAGACCCAAGTATACTAAAACAATTTCAAAACAATAAATAAAATTTCAATAAAGGAGTTCTAATTATGGAACCAGATATGGTCGAGAAGATAAAAAATCGATTAAGCAAGTTCTTTTCTGTAAATTCGTAAATTTATTTCACTAATTATGATTTATTTAGCCTGGCTAATATACGATTTTGAATCTAGCCACGCCTCCGATTGTTCCATTAATAATGCACCCACTAATCGAGAACAACTTTCAATATTAGGGAATATTTTCGCCACTCTAGTCCTCTTTTTAATGGTTTGATTTAACCTTTCTTGCATGTTGGTAGTCCGCAAGCGTTTGCGATTAAATTCACTTAAATCTGATTAAGCAAGTTCTTTTGGCATAATAGTATCTTATGGCAAAAAAAATTAACTATTCTAGTTGGGTTGTCTTTTTTCTCACTTTAAAAATTATGATAGGTTGAATCCATCTAGTGATGCGAATTCAAGGGGTTTGTTCAGAGTTTCCTAAAATAGGTTTTAAAGCAAAAATTGTCAGGGGCACCCCCCCTGGCAATTTTTGGCTTTGAAGGGGGAGTTTTAATTGAGAGTTAAATAGAATTTAAGCAGTGATTCGCTTTAGCATTTCTAATATAAGCTTAGCCGAATGAGTGGCGGCTTGTCCTAGATATTTTTCAAAGGTGACGGCATTTTCTTTGCCTGCTATGTCTGATAGTGAACGGGTGATAACGAATGGCGTTTCAAAGGCATAGCAGGTTTGAGCGATGGCGGCGGCTTCCATTTCACAAGCAATCATGTCTGTGAAGTTATCACGAGTTTTTTGTACATCATCTGGCTGGTACATGAATCTGTCGCCCGTGGCAATCAGTCCGTACATGTGTTTTACTTCGTTCAGTGATTCAATGCTTTGTTCAGCAATCTCAACCAGTTTTTTATCGGGCATAAATTTCGCAGGCATACCTGGTACCTGCCCAAGTTCATAGT
>CAYUHO010000044.1:0-5342 GCA_964444445.1 uncultured Piscirickettsiaceae bacterium
CTTAACACTAATCGTTATAAAATTATTCTATCCTTATGAATTACATAATTAAATTAGTTAATAACATCTATATCAACTATAATACCAATATCTGCTTATCCGAATAAAGGATTTTATAAATGGTTGACTTATTTAAAATGCTAAGTGATGAAACCCGACTACGTTGTTTAGTTTTACTTTCTGAACAAAACGAACTTTGTGTTTGCGAATTAATGTATGCATTAGATTTACCGCAATCAAAGGTTTCTCGCCATTTAGCCAATTTAAAAACAAATGAATTGGTCACACAACGACGGGAAGAACAGTGGGTTCTGTATTCAATCAATCCTGACTTGGATGTTTTTAATAAAGAGATTATCAATAAATGTGTCCAAAATGCAAAACACATTTCTATTTTCAAGGAAGATTTAGAACGATTATTATCAACAGATACCAGAAGTTAATAGCTTAAAAGTCCAATAGAAATCACCAAGAGGAGGGTTGTTTTTATGAATGAATATTTTCTAATTCTAATTAGCACCGTCTTGGTGAATAATTTTGTATTGGTCAAATTTTTAGGGCTTTGTCCCTTTATGGGCGTGTCTAAAAAAGTTGATTCCGCAATTGGAATGGGCTTTGCAACCACCTTTGTTATGACACTGTCAGCGGTTTTAAGTTATCTAATCAATGCCTACCTGCTCGTTCCCTTTGGCCTTGAATTTTTACAGACGATTGGTTTTATTTTAACCATTGCGGCAGTCGTTGGTTTTACCGAAATGGCAATCCATAAAACCAGTCCTGTGTTATACCAAGTGCTTGGTATTTATATTCCTTTAATCACCACCAACTGTGCCGTACTTGGTTTGGCTTTACTTAATGTATCTGAACAACACAATTTTCTTCAATCCGCTTTTTATGGTTTTGGTGCATCTATTGGCTTTACTTTGGTTCTAGTCTTATTTTCTGCCATACGTGAAAGATTGGAATTTGCAGATATCCCAAAACCTTTTCAAGGTGCCCCAATTGCACTGATTACTGCTGGTCTGATGTCCATCGCCTTTATGGGCTTTGGTGGGTTGGTTAAATAATGTTAGCAAGTGCAATCTTCATTTTCATCGGCCTTGCGGTTACTTTTGGCTTATTGCTTGGTTTTGCTGCAATTCGCTACAAAGTTGAAGATAACCCTGTTGTCGAACTAATCGACAAAGAACTCCCACAAACACAATGTGGACAGTGTAATTATCCTGGTTGTAAACCCTATGCTGAAGCAGTTGCCAGTGGAGAAGCAGAAGTTAACCAGTGTATCCCTGGTGGCACAGATGTAATGATTAAAATCGCTGAAATTACCCACCGTGATCAATTACCCATGGATGCAACCAATGACGACAAACCTAAAGGTAAAATAATCGCTCTAATTGATGAGGAAGCTTGCATAGGTTGCCTACACTGTATTAAAGCTTGCCCTGTTGATGCGATTGTTGGCTCAATCAAACAAATGCATACTGTCATCAGTAAAGAATGCACTGGCTGTGATTTATGTGCCCCTGCTTGCCCTGTTGACTGTATTGACATGATTCCTGTCAAAGAAACCGCTCAAACTTGGGGTTGGAATGAACCTGAAACCAAACCAACTCCGACACCTGTTGATATTTATCTAGGTGGCTTTAATGAGATGACTCATGCAAAGTAACAAGCAATTTTCAATTAAGAACACCTTCCTTAAGTTACTTTCATACATTTACCCCGCTGCAAAACGTGGTATCAAAAAGTTCCATGGTGGAATTTTCCCTAAATATAATAAAGAACTCAGTAATCGACATCCTTTAACCCTTAGCAACATTCCGGCAGAACTTGTATTGCCATTAAAACAACATATTGGAGTAGAAGTAGAACCACTTGTTAAGGTCGGTGATAAAGTTTTAAAAAACCAACTCATTGCAGATGCAGAGGACAAACAACTGCGCGCCCCTATTCACTCTCCAACCTCTGGTGTGATAAAAGCAATCGAAAACCGTCAACTACCACATGCCTCAGGCTTAGGTGGAATGTGTATCGTCATTAAAACCGACGGCTTTGATACCGAATTCCTAAACCCATTACAACTTAATGGTGAAAAACCTAGCAGCCCCGCCCTACTAAAAGATATCATTTATCGAGCAGGGATTGTTGGAATGGGAGGAGCAGGTTTTCCTACCTTTGCAAAACTACCGAATGAAAAAGGCAAAATTACAACCTTAATCATCAACGGTGCTGAATGTGAACCTTTTATCACATGTGATGATTTATTAATGCAGAGCTACCCATTACAAATTCTATCTGGTGCTGAAATTGTTGCCTCCGCATTAGGTTGTAAGCAAGTCATATGCGGAATTGAAGACAACAAACAACAAGCCATTAAAAAAATGCAACAAGCGGTAAAACAATTAGACATTGAAGATAATTTAGAAATAAGATCCATTCCAACCATCTATCCAATGGGTGGTGACAAACAACTTATTAAAGAAATATTGAATATAGAAGTGACTGCTGGCATACCTGCCTCTAAACAAGGTATCCTAGTCATGAATGTATCAACTATGCGAGCCATCCATCAAGCAGTTATCAATGGAAAACCATTAACATCAAGATTAGTAACCGTTTCTGGACTAGGAATCAAATCTCCCTATAATACGGAAGCCATGCTTGGAACCTCTTTTACAGATTTAGTAAAGGTCGCAGAACCTAAAACCGAACTCAACTACCCACTTATTCAAGGTGGGCCAATGATGGGATTTGAAGTACCCAATAACGATGTTCCTATCGTCAAAACCACCAACTGCGTACTAGCAAACCCACCAGAACAAAAAGCGGGAACCATGCCATGTATTCGCTGTGGAGAATGCATGGACGCCTGCCCAGTTAACTTACTACCGCAACAACTATACTGGCATTCAAGAAGCCATGAATTTGAAAAAACCGAAGAACTTAACCTGTTTGATTGCATTGAATGTGGAAGCTGTAGCTTTGTTTGTCCAAGTAACATACCGCTAGTACAATACTATCGCTATGCAAAATCTGAAGTAAGAAAGCAAAAGGTAGAACAAGAAGCCACAGACATTGCCAAGCTCAGGCATGAAAACAAGCTAGCACGCGAAGAAAAACAAAAAGCAGAAAAAGCCGCAAAACTTCAAGCGAAAAAAGACGCTATCAAGAAAAAAGCACTTGAAGCACAAAGTGAAGAAAAACCTGCTGCTAGTTCTGATACGGCAAAATCTATGTCAGCAAGAGACAAGGCATTGGCAGCCGCAGCAAAACGTAAAGCGGCTAAAGCAGAGAACACAACCGAAGAACCGCCAAAAGAAAAATTCTCACCAAGAGAAGCCGCACTAGCGGCTGCCGCAAAACGCAAAGCAGTCAAAACAGCTAAAGCCAACGTCATAACAGAAGAACCTGTAAAAGAGAAACACTCACCTAGGGAAGCAGCATTGGCTGCTGCTGCGAAACGCAAACGTGCCATCCCTACTAAAGTTAAAGATACTCCCGAAGAACAACTAGTACCTAAAAAACCTAGTCAGCCCAAAAAACCAACCAAGAAAAAACCCGTTGCTAAGAAAACGCCCACTCAAGCGGCAGAGGATGCAAAAAAGAAAAAGTCGGTTGCCAAAAAAGACCCTCGTCAATCAGCTGTTGATGCGGCTAGAAAACGAGCCGAATTAAGAAAAACAGAAAATAATTCAAGTTCAGCTCCCAATATAAGTCCCCAAAAGGATCCAAGAATTGCGGCAATTAAAGCGGCTAAAAAACGAGCTGAATTAAAAAAAGCACAACAAGAAGAAGCTAATACATGAATACCTCCCCTTTTATTCACAATAACAATACTGTACAAAAACTAATGTTCAAAGTACAGCTTGCTGCTTTACCTGCGTTAATTGTACATATTTACTTCTTTGGTTTTGGGATTACAATTCAATGGGCATTAGGATTAGTCTCGCTTATTATTGCCGAAAGCACTTTGTTAAAACTACGTAATCGACCTATATTACCCTACCTCTCTGACTTTAGTGGCTTAATTACCGTAACAGGAATTGTTTTTTGTATCCCGCCAGAATCACCTTGGTGGCTGATTGTATCGGGTGTTATTTTCGCCTTAGTTTTTGGGAAACACCTCTATGGCGGAATCGGTTACAACCCTTTTAATCCAGCAATGTTAGGTTATGCTTTTTTACTGATTTCATTCCCCGCTGAAATTACACAATGGACATTGCCATCAACCGTCTCGGGTCATACGCTTAGCTTTATTGACTCTTTTTATTATATTTTTACAGGCGGTATTCCTAATTTTAATATTGATCAGGTAACAGGAGCAACACCGCTTGACACAATTAAAACCAGCTTAACAACAGGCATTATTGTTCCGCAAACATTGCAAGCCCCGATATTTCATTTAAACGGCCTTCCTTACGGCTGGACAGAAGTTAATATTGCCTTTATGTTAGGTGGGCTGTGGTTATTACTTAACGGTTCAATTAGATGGCAATACCCCGTTGGTTTTTTGGGTGCACTTTCAGCAATGGCGGCTATATTTCACGCGATTGACCCAGACATATACGCCCCTGTTTCTGTCCACTTATTTTCAGGCGGCATTATGCTCGCTGCCTTTTTCATCATTACCGACCCTGTCACCTCAAGTACCACCCCAAGAGGACGTTTGGTTTTTGCCATCGGCATAGGTTGTTTAGTTTACATTATTAGAAACTGGGGAGCTTTTCCAGATGGGATTGCATTTGCGATTTTATTGCTAAATATGTGCGTGCCTTTTATAGATCAATATACCAAACCTAGAGTAGCAGGTCATAAAAGCTAAAAATCACCAGGGGGGGGGCAAGAAAAAAGTACCAACAAAAACGCCTGCTCAAAGGCAGGCGTTTATAACTACAAGCGAATGCTAAGTTTATGCTTGTTTACGACGACGTGCCATAAAACCAACTAAACCTAGTCCACCTGCCATTAAAGCAACCATAGATGGTTCTGGAACAGCAGAAACACTCATTTCAGAAATATTAAAACGACCATTACTTGAATTAGAAACCACATTAGAAATGGTAAATTCACTTACCGATAAACTGGCTAAAGATGTCCCTGTAAAATCAAATAATTCATTAAACATTTGACCATTACGTGCATTCACATTCCCAAAACCAATACTGTTAATCGTTTCACTCACTCCGTTAAATGTAAATGTGGCAGACTCAATTGCACCAGGGATATTATTCCCAGACCACTCTCCACTGTAGATAGAAAAACTATCAAGTGTTGTCATTTGGTCTAAATAAACAGTAATTGATGCATTCATTGCATTGCCCAAAAATAAATGACTCTCTGCA
>CAYUHO010000044.1:5442-10505 GCA_964444445.1 uncultured Piscirickettsiaceae bacterium
AACAGTTCGTCGGTTGATTTATCAAGTGAGTCACGCATTTTTTGGCGCATTTCAACCACGTCTTGTTTTAGTTTTGCTCTATCTCTTGGCTGTTGAATAAACTCTTTCTTAAACTGAACAAACGCTTCTTCACCCGATTTATCCGCAACCACTGCTCTTGCTCTAACCAGTGCTTGATGTTCCCATGTCCAAGCTTTATTATTTTGATAGGCAACAAAACTCTCGAAATCGCCCACAATCAAACCGCTTTTCCCATTTGGACGCAGTCTCGTGTCAATTTCATAGAGTTTTCCTGTTGGCATAAGTGTGCTCATCAGGGAAATAATTTTTTGCACCAATCGTGTCATAAACACGCCATTGCTCAGTTGTTTTTCACCCTTCGATTGATCAATTTGAGTTTGCCCTGAGCTTTTCATTCCCGTGAATAAAAATACAATATCTAAATCAGAACCATAACCCAGTTCAATTCCGCCCATTTTTCCATAACCCAGTATTAACAATGGTCGTCTCTGCATATCAACACCGTCTGGCAATCCGTTTTTTGTCATCATCAATTGCCAAGCGTATTCCGCAACCGCATTCAAAACAGACTCTGCAATCCAAGTTAGGTTGTCACTGGTTTTCATGACAGGGAGATGGTCTGTTACATCTGAAGCGGCCACTTTAAAGACTTGCGCATGTCGCCATTCACGAATCTGATTCATAAACTGCTCATCATCACCTTGAGTGTGAACTCTTATCTGTTCTGCTTCACTAAACAATTCTTCTCTATTAAGTGGATCAAAAAGAATATCACCATCTAATAACTGATCAAATAATGCTGGGCTCTTAACCAGTCTATCCGCTAACCATTGACTCATGGAGCATAACTGAACTAGGTTGACAATCGCTGCTTTATTCTCAATCAATAAAACCAAATATACACTGCGCTGCAATATCTTTTCAAACAGGGTGAGCAGTCGCTGTAAGGTGATTAATTTATTATCATGATTTGCTATTTCAGCAATTACCTTTGGTAAAACCTGCTCAAATCGATCGATTGAATCTTTACTAGCTCGATTAAAAGTAGCGCTATTCTCAAACTTCTTAATTTCAGCAAAAACCAACTCTGGTTCTGTAAAGCCTAATTCAGTTAATGATTGCTCCGAAACAACTTCTTCTTGTTCGGTTTCTTCAAAGGTTAAATCAAACTGCTGTTGCACAAAGTCACGGTGTTTTTCCAATACGTTAATAAAGTCAGGATAAGAATCAAACCCCATACTTTCTGCTAATGCCTGTTGTTGCTCTTCAGATTCTGGTAAATCATGGGTTTGCTGATCATTCCATTCTTGTAAACGGTTTTCGGCTTTGCGTAAAAACAAATAAGCCGTTTTTAAATTGAGGCTTTCTTGTTCAGTAAGGTAGTTTTTTTCTGCACAAACTTGCAAGGTTTTAAGTAAAGAACGACTTTGTAAATTTTTATCACGCCCCCCATTAATCAACTGAAAAACCTGTGCAATAAATTCAACTTCACGGATACCGCCACGCCCTAACTTAATATTGTTAGACATTTCTTTTTTAACAACCTCTGCATGAATCATTTGCTTCAATTCACGAAGTGAGTCCATACTGGAGTAATCAATATATTTACGGTAAACAAAGGGTCTTAAAATTTTAAATAAATTCTCACCCTCTTCAAAATCTCCCGCAATCACCCTGGCTTTCACTAAAGCATATCTTTCCCACGCTCGACCATGCATCGCATAATAATTTTCTAACTCATTAAAACTAACCGCTAACGGTCCTGTATTACCAAAAGGTCTAAGTCGCATATCCACTCGATATACAAAACCATCCTTGGTAAAATCAGCAAGTGACTTATTTAAAGCTTGCCCTAAACGGATAAAAAACTGGTCATTCGGTGTTTCCTTACCATTTTGATTGGTGGCATAACCTTTTTCTGGATAAGCAAAAATCAAATCAATATCTGATGAAAAATTAAGCTCTCTGCCACCTAGTTTTCCCATCCCAATAATAAGCATTTTTTGCGGTTTCTGTGATTCAAAACCAATCGGCACACCAAACTTTTCACAAGCTCGTGAATAATGCCATTCAAGCGCGCCAGCTATCAATCCCTGAGCCAAATCTGACAAATCACCAATCGTTTCGACTTCATCCGCTTTATCTGATAAATCGCGCAATGCAATTCGCACCATTTCACGATTACGAATCTGCCTAAGCACTTGGTTTAAGCATGTAATATCATCACATGCATTCACTTCTGCCATCAATGAGTTGACTAACTCACCTTCTGCATAGGTTTGTTGAAGCGCTTCCGTTTCAAAATTGGATTGATTACGATTGTATTCTCTTTGTAGGTACAAACTTAAAGGAAGTAATTTTTCAGTATTCATGATTTAAAATCCTGCAATCTATAGATAAAAAGGTGCGTTTCTCGCTGGTCAGCTAATTGCCACACTTCAGAAGGTTCAATTTCAGACACAGGAAAACTGTTCGAGACAAAAATGGCTTTTTCATCCATTTCTGCAATAATTTTTTGCCAAAGTTTAGGCATTGGCTCTGGCGACAGAAATGCATAAACTAGGCTAAATTCTTGAAGCGGCATTTTCCACAAATCTTTTGCCAAAATCGTTCCACCGGCACCAGACAAACCTATATTTATTTTTGAAAGTAAATAAGGTAAAGGGGCAGTTTCAACGCCAACAGAAATCACCACATTATCCTGTTGTGCCATAAATGACACATTACCGCCTAACCCTGACCCAAGATCTAAAAACTTCACATTTTTTTCAGTTTTTATCAACTTCCCTAAGGCTTCTCTGGTCTTATTATTGGTTAAATATAAAGGCACACGATTGCCAAATGAGTTACTAAAAACTAACCACAACAAAATAAAAGCCGCTAAATAATACCAAGGACTAATGGTTAATTTCATCGCCAAATAAATCAATATCGGAAGAAAGAACTGCCAGCCTAACCACCAATTAGGTAAGCGAAGAAAACGGCTAAAGACTCCTGCAAACGCACCCATCACTATAGCCAAAAACAACGGATGATAAGGTGGTTCTAAAATATACGGTAAAAATTTTATGAGCAAAAATAGCGATAAAAACGCGAATAACTGCGCAAAGATAGCAATTAATATTTTAGGAAGCCTTAACAAAGAATAACCTCTAATCAAAACAGTGCAACTCGCACCATAAAAAAACAACATATAAATCTAAAAGACTTAAATATAACAAAAAATCACCCTAACTTGTTGTAATAAAAATGATTTACATTTATTGGCACAACCATTGTTATTAAAATACTGAAATCTACTATTTTTTAAATTTACAAAAGGACGTTTAAGTTATGAAACTTATTGTAGCAGTTATCAAACCTTTTAAGCTTGATGATGTCCGTGAATCTCTACATGAGATTGACATTCACGGTATGACGATTACCGAAGCAAAAGGATTTGGCAGACAAAAAGGACACACCGAGATTTATCGTGGTTCTGAATATGCCATTGAATTTCTACCCAAGGTTAGATTAGAAGTTGCGGTAACAGATGACAAGGTTGATACCGTCATCGAAGCCATTAGCAACGCAGCAAAAACAGGCAAAATTGGTGATGGAAAAATCTTTGTTTCTCCATTAGAAATGGCAGTGCGTATCCGTACTGAAGAAACTGGCGATATTGCCCTTTAAATAAAAAAAGGAATAAAGTATGGAAATACTACAATTAAGTTATGCACTTGATACATTTTACTTCTTAATGTCTGGTGCGCTCGTTATGTGGATGGCAGCAGGTTTTGCTATGCTTGAAGCAGGTCTAGTACGTTCAAAAAATACCACTGAAATCCTAGCCAAAAATGTTGGCTTGTTTGCAATTGCTTGTATTATGTACATGCTAGTAGGTTACAACATCATGTATCCTGGTGAAGCTGTTAACAGTTTCTTCCCTGGTATTAGCTTCCTACTAGGTTCAGACAATGCAACTGCTGCGGTTATCGCGGGTGGTGATGATGCGCCTTATTACTCAGGCATGTCAGATTTCTTCTTCCAAGTTGTCTTTGTTGCCACAGCCATGTCGGTTGTATCAGGTGCCGTTGCTGAAAGAATGAAATTAATGTCCTTCTTTGTTTTTGCAATTGTCTTCACCTCAGTCATCTACCCAATGCAAGGTTTTTGGAAATGGGGTGGTGGTTTCTTAGACGGTTTAGGCTTCTTAGATTTTGCTGGTTCAGGTGTGGTTCACATGGCTGGTGCTTCAGCAGCATTAGCAGCCGTACTACTACTAGGTGCACGTAAAGGTAAATACGGTTCAAACGGTGAATCTCGTGCAATACCAGGTGCAAACCTACCACTAGCAACACTAGGAACATTCATCCTATGGTTAGGTTGGTTCGGTTTTAACGGTGGTTCTGAGCTTAAAATCTCAAACGTAGAAGAAGCAAATGCCGTAGCAATGATTTTTGTGAATACGTTAATGGCTGCCTCTGGTGGTGTAATCGGTGCATTGGCAATCTCTAAACTCAAATTTGGTAAAGCAGATTTAACCATGATGCTTAACGGTGCATTAGCAGGTCTAGTTGCAATTACAGCAGAACCTCTAACCCCTACTGCCCTAGAAGCAACCTTAATCGGTCTTGTTGGTGGTATCATCGTCGTATTTGCAATCTTAATGCTAGATACTAAGTTCAAAATTGACGATCCAGTCGGTGCAATCTCGGTTCACGGTGTCGTTGGTATCTTCGGTCTAATCGCCGTTACCTTCACCAACCCTGACGCAACTATCGTTGCACAGCTAACAGGTATCGGAGTCATCTTTGCATGGGTATTCGGAACAAGTTTCGCAGTATGGTTTATTATCAAAGCCATTATGGGAATCCGAATTTCAGAAGAAGAAGAGTTCGAAGGAGCTGACCAATCCGAATGTGGAATGGAAGCCTACCCAGAGTTTACTAAATAAAATTGTAAATCTCAAAAAACAAAAAGCCCGCTAAATGCGGGCTTTTTTTTGGCTAAAAACCACCAGGTACTGTGTTAAAAATCAAGCTATTTTGAAAAAATAATTA
>CAYUHO010000045.1:0-4789 GCA_964444445.1 uncultured Piscirickettsiaceae bacterium
CTGAAAACTTGGCGTTGCCAGAATTTTAATCAGTTGTTAAGTGTCTCCTTAATGCTATGGTTTATAAGGTCTAAGCCTTGCCAATATAAAAAATTTTAGCAAATTTGGTACTTTATATTGGGTAAGGCTAGGAAGAGAGTTTAAATGGTAAACCGTTTAATGCTCTCTCGTTGCAACAAAGTCTAAGTTCGGCCACCTCTCTTGAATAAGCGATAAATTAACTCTTGTTGGTGCAATATAAACTAACTGATCAGCGGCATCATAAGCCACATTTTCTTTAACTTTTGTAAGGAATTTTTCAATTTCAGGCTTCTCACCAATAACCCATCTTGCCGTGCTTACATTGACCTGTTCAAAAATACAATTTACGTTGTATTCATCTTGTAGGCGTTGAGCAACCACTTCAAACTGTAGAATACCAACCGCACCCAGAATTAAATCATTATTCAATACGGGTTTAAATAATTGAGTAGCACCCTCTTCTGAAAGCTGTTGTAAACCTTTTTGTAAGGCTTTCATTTTCATAGGGTCTTTTAATTGTGCACGCCTAAATAGTTCTGGAGCAAAGTTTGGAATACCCGTAAACTTCAATGATTCTCCTTGCGTAAAAGTATCACCAATTTTGATAGTACCATGATTATGCAAGCCAATAATGTCACCGGGATAAGCCACTTCAGCAATGTCTCGTTTATTTGCAAGAAATGTAATGGCTTTCGCAATCTTAACGTCTTTACCAATACGTACATGGTTCAACTTCATTCCAGCTTTATATTGCCCAGAAACAATTCGCAAAAAGGCAACTCTATCACGGTGTTTTGGATCCATGTTCGCTTGGATTTTGAAAATAAAACCTGTCATTTTATTTTCAGTCGCCATTACTTCACGGTTTTCCGTCTGACGACCCATTGGGGTTGGTGCATAATCGGCAAACCCATCTAATAATTCTTGTAAGCCAAAATTATTAACCGCTGAACCAAAAAATACGGGTGATATTTTTCCTGCCAAAAAGTCATCTAAATCAAATTCATGACTTGCACCACGAACCAATTCGATTTCTTCTCTTAACTCCTCAGCAATATCCTGCCCTAAGATTTCATCTAGTTGTGAATTATCCAGCCCTGAAATCAATTGACCTTCTGTGGCATTTAAACCGTCAGCCTCGGCGAACAATCGAATTGTGTCATTATATAAATGATAAATTCCTTTAAAATTCTTGCCCATGCCAATTGGCCAGGTAATCGGTGCACAGTTAATTTTTAAGACGGATTCCACCTCATCAAGTAGATCAATAGGGTCTTTTCCTTCCCTATCCATTTTATTGATAAAAGTTAAGATTGGTGTATCACGTAAACGACAAACCTCCATGAGTTTAATGGTGCGATCTTCCACCCCTTTTGCCACATCAATTACCATCAAAGCAGAATCAACAGCAGTTAATGTACGATAGGTATCTTCTGAAAAGTCTTCATGTCCCGGTGTGTCCAACAGATTGATAATCACATCTTTATAAGGAAATTGCATCACAGACGAAGCAACAGAAATTCCACGCTCCTGCTCCATTTTCATCCAGTCAGAGGTTGCAGAACGGTCAGTTTTACGACTTTTAACCGCACCAGCCATCTGAATAGCACCACCATAAAGTAGTAGTTTTTCGGTTACAGTTGTTTTACCCGCATCAGGGTGAGAAATAATAGCGAACGTACGCCTTTTAGTGGTTTCTAATTGCAGACTCATATATTTTTTCTTTAGAGAAGTACCCCCCCTGGTGCTTTTTAGGGAGAAATACTCATTTGATTATTTTTAAGGAGACACTTAACTACTTTGGTTCTTTTGCCGCTTGCTTGGCTTCGTTCTTCGCTTCTTGCTCGGCTTGTTCTTCAAGGAACATACGAGTTAACTCCGCTTCCTGTTCAGCAGGTGTTGCACCTTCTTTAACCGGTTTCATTAAGTCTTCTTTTGAAACCCCTAACGATAACGCAACCGCACTGGCAATGTAGGTAGAAGAGTAAGTTCCAACCACAACTCCAATAATGAGTGCCAGTGCAAAGTTATGGATGATTTCACCACCAAATATAAACAACGAAATCAACACAACCAAGGTTGTTAATGAGGTCATAATCGTACGGGCAAGCATTTGATTAACGGCAAGATTCGTTACATCAACTGGGGTTCCATCACGAACGGTACGAAAATTTTCTCTCACCCTATCAAATACAACAATCGTATCATTCAATGAGTAACCAATCACTGCCAGTAACGCCGCCAAAACAGTCAAATCAAATTGAATTTGAGTCCAGGCAAACACGCCGACCGTAATGGCAACATCGTGAATTAAGGCAGCAACAGAACCAACAGAAAAACGAAATTCGAATCTTAAGGCAACATAAATCAAAATCCCGATTAAAGCATAAATAACTGACAAGGCTCCATCTTCGGTCAGCTCATCACCTATCTGTGGACCGACAAACTCCACTCTACGTAAATCAAATGTATCACTACTATCGGCTTTTAATGCATCAATCACCTTGTTTGAAATCTTGGCAGACTGCATTCCTTCAATCGGCGCAATCCGTATCAAAATATCTTCAGCTGAGCCAAAGTTTTGAACAATGGCTTCTTCATAACCAGACTTTTGTAATGCATCACGAATTCCGTTGACATCCGCTGGCTTTTCGTAGGCTATTTCAATGATCGTCCCACCAGTGAAATCAACGCCAAAGTTCAATCCCTTAACCAATATTCCAGCAATAGACCCTACAACCAAAACCAGTGAAATAATCATCGCTAATTTTCGATGTGCCATAAAATCAATTAACTTGCCATTAGACTGTTCAGCAATCGTTGTTTGATTATCTTCCATATTACTTTTATTCATGCTAAATGCTTCCTAAATAGACAGTTTTTCAACAGGCTTATTGCCATATAGATAATTTACGACCGCTCTTGTCCCTAAAATTGCTGTAAACATTGAGGTTAAAATACCAATCGACAAGGTAATTGCAAAACCTTTAATCGGCCCTGTTCCAAAACTAAACAGCACAATTGCCGCTAACAGTGTGGTGATATTTGCATCCGCAATCGTCACAAAGGCTTTTTCATAACCTGAATTTATTGCTGATTGAATGGAAGAGTTTCTTAGCTCTTCTCTAATGCGTTCAAATATTAATACGTTTGCATCAACTGCCATTCCGACGGTTAAAACAATTCCCGCAATACCGGGTAAGGTCAAGGTTGCCTGCATCAGCGAAAGCACAGCGACAATCAGAACAAGGTTAAGCGTTAAAGCCACATTGGCAATCATCCCAAAGGTTTTATATCGCCAAACCATCACGACTAATACCAGTAAGAAACCAGCCACAATAGACAGCATTCCTTGATTGATATTGTCAGCACCCAAGCTTGGTCCAACGGTTCTTTCTTCAACAATTTCCATTGGTGCGGCTAAGGCACCTGCTCTCAATAAAAGTGCTAAATCCTGCGCTTCCGTTGGGTTATCTAACCCTGTAATTTGGAAACGGTTAGCAAACTGCCCTCGAATCGTTGCCGCATTAATAACATCTTTAGTCGTAATACGTTTTTTAACAAGCTTTCCATCAATTCGTACCGTCTCAACTCGGTTTTCTATATAAACCACTGCCATACGGTTACCAACATTTTCCTTGGTTGTCGCTAACATTTTACGTCCACCAACCCCATCAAGCGTGACATTTACTTGTGGCGAACCTGCTTCCGTGTCAATTCCAGACTGAGCATTGGTAACATTATCACCACTCACAATAATGCTACGTTTTAACAGAATTGGGCGACCATCTCTAAACTTATATAAACGCGAACCATGTGGAGCATAACCAGTTTTTTCAGCACGCAAAGCATCGCCACGCTCTTCAACTAAACGAAATTCAAGGGTTGCTGTTGCTCCTAATATTTGTTTTGCCTTAGCGGTATCCTGCACACCAGGTAACTGTACAACAATGCGACGGTCACCCTGTTGTTGAATCACAGGTTCTGCAACCCCTAACTCATTAATACGATTACGTAGAGTGGTAATATTTTGTTTTAAAGCATATTTTTTGGCTTCCGCAACCGCTTGAGGTTTTAGATTTAAAACAATCACTGGCGCCTTGCCGTCTAAATTTGTTTTTTGAACAAAATAATCACTGTACTCACTGGAAATTAATTTTTCAGCTTTTGCTAAGGTTTCAGAATCTCTAAATTTTGCGACTAGACTTTCATTTTCATAAACTAGACCAAGATAACGAATCTTTTCACTTCGCATTCTAGCTTTAATTTCGTCAACATAACGAAAGTAGGATTTTTCAACTGCAGACTCCATGTCAACATCCATCAAGAAATGGACACCACCACGTAAGTCAAGACCAAGATACAAAGGCTGTCCACCTAACATTCTTAAAAACTCAGGGGTGGCAGGCGCAAGGTTTAATGCAACGGTTCCCTTGCGAGCTAATAGCTTTTTAATAATACTTTTAGCTCTTAACTGGTCATCGGTATTGTTCAACCTAATCAAAAACTTACCACCAACAAACTCTATCTTTTTGGGCGTAATATCCGCTTTTGCTAAAGCCTGTTCAATCATGCTTTCCGTTTTTTGATCAAACTGAACTGATTTTGCAGCGGATACTTGTACAGCAGGATCATCACCAAAAATATTAGGAGCCGCATACACCATCCCCAAAATAATCACCATTGCAAGTAACAAATACTTCCAGGCGGGATACTGATTGCTAATTATTTTTTTCTTAGAATCGAACATTTTAAATCCTATTAAAAC
>CAYUHO010000045.1:4889-10012 GCA_964444445.1 uncultured Piscirickettsiaceae bacterium
AATTTTTTGTGCTCTTTTACTTTTTTCTGTTGAGGCCTGATTAACAAAAAGTAAAAAACAACAAATAGTAAAAGTAATGGTAATAAGGCTTCAAAACCAGCACCAGCGGCTTGTGCAGAACCTTCAGCCATTGCATCTGAAATAAAAAAACTCATTTTTTCTCCTTAGAAAACTTAATTAAAAAAGTTGTGCCGTATTGTAACACCTAGGCTAGTAATATAGGTATCAATTCTTAAATTTCAATACTTAAAACAACTTTTTAAAACATTTACAAATAATAATCTATACTATCTTTTAAGAAACCGAAATATAGAGAAATAATGATGAACTTGAGTAACTTTAACAAACAAACTTTTTTAAAAGAATATTGGCAGAAAAAACCACTTTTGATCAAAAATGCTTTCCCTGATTTTGCAACTCCAATTGAACCCGATGAGTTGGCGGGATTATCACTGGAAGAAGAAGTTGAAAGCCGTATTATCATTCAAAACGCTTCAACTAACTACCAACTAAAAACAGGCCCATTAGATGAACAGATTTTTCAAACCCTACCTGAAAAAAACTGGACCCTGTTAATCCAGGGAATGGATAAACTTGTGCCAGAGGTTGCGGATTTAATCCCTGCATTTAATTTTATCCCAAGCTGGCGAATAGATGACGTCATGGTCAGCTATGCTGCTGAAGGCGGAAATGTTGGCCCTCATTATGATAATTATGATGTTTTTTTATTACAGGCAAAAGGAAAACGCAACTGGCAATTAACCTCCCAGAACTGTCACCCTGAAAACTACATTGAAGGCTTGGATGTTCGCTTAATGGAAAAATTTATTGTCGAGGATGATTACATTTGTGAAACAGGTGATTTGCTCTACATCCCTCCTGCATGGGGACATCACGGGATAGGATTAACGGATGATTGTGTGACCTTTTCGTTTGGGTATCGCACTTATAAAGGGTTAGAAATCTGGGACAGCTTTGGGGATTATTTAGCGGAAACAGAAAGCTTTCAGGACTTATATCAAGACCCTGATTGGTCGGGTGCAAACTTTGGACAAATTACTGATGGTAGCTGGCAACAAGCACAAAAACTATTAAAATCAGTTTTAGAAGATGAAACGCATTTTAAAAAATGGTTTGGACGTTTCGCAACACAGTTAGATGCAGGCAGCAATGAAAGATTACCAGAACCACTTAGTGAAGATGAGATTTCAAGTATTAATCATTTAATTGCAGAATTACAAGAATGTGAAGGGATTCAAATTGACCCAGTTTGCAGGTTTGCATATTATGAACGAGATAAAAAAAATGTAAGTCTATATGTGAACAGTGCTGAGTGGAATACCCTTGGAGCCGAACCAGAGTTTATTAAGTTAATCTGCAATCAGAAATGGCTAGAATCTTCCGTTTTAACACCTTACTTGGTGCATAAAGGAAACCAATCGTTAATTAACGATCTGTGGAACTTACAGTTCTTTGAAATAATCTAAAATCACCAGCCCCCCCCTGGTGATTTTTATTGTATTTCAAGTATAGTTTCAACCCTTGTATCTTCATTTAAATAGCTTTCAAGCCTATCTGTCATATCTAGCGCTTGATCTTTTACTTTATTGTAAAAAATGTAAGCAAAGTCTGAACTACTGTCTGACTCCCCAGGTAAATCCTCAAACTTATTCATGGATATCTTAACCAATTTTGGGCTAATCACTTCTGCTTTGATTTTAAATTTTACTCGCAACTGCTCATTTCTAACCTTACAAGAAACAATTCCTGTCCCCTTTACAAACCCCTTGCCGACAATTTCAAACTCAACCTTGTCATCATTGTAATCAGCTGATTTTTTCATCCAATCTTCGATTTTATTAACCACATTTTGGGTCGTTGGATCATAATCTGGCATTTCAAACTCAAGCATCGCTTGCACTTTTTTTGCCTCTGGTTTAATCAATTGCTGCCCACAACCAACCAATAATAAAATTGGCAATAGAAGACCTAATAGCATCATCTTTTTTAACATTCAAACACCTTTTTTTCTTTCTTTTACGGTTATTCTTTTATGCTTATTCTCTACAATTTTATCACTTCAAAGCTTTGTTGATGTAGTTTTTCAGCCATTACCTCGTTGGTTAACACTGCAGAAGAGGCCTTATCAGCAACGATGTACTTTTGAGCAACTTCCCTTAAATCATCAATCGTAGTAGTTAAAACGCCCTGTCTATAAGTCATTAAAAACAGGTGACTCTTACCATGCAGATTTTGATAAAAATGCTTGCGTGCTTCACCAGCTGGTGAGCCAGGCTTATCTAAAGAACTAATCACATTCAATATCGCTTCATCAATGTGTGATTGTTTGAAAGCATCCGAAAGCAACCAATTTAAAGACTGATCAAAATCTTCGAAAGTCTCTAGTAATCTTGGATCACGGTAGGAGTAAAAAGTAAAGGAGCCTGAATCTGCGTTAAACGCCGCTCCTCCTCCATAGGCACCACCTTTTTCTCTAACCGCTGAATGCAAAAAACCATTGCGTAAACAGGCACTTAATACAGCAAGTTTTGGTGCATCCTCATGCGCTGAACTAACCGCAGGATAGGCCTTTGCACAAAAGTTAACCTGCGTACTGGTAACCCAAGCTTGTTTTACAGATTCATGACTGGCAGTTAACTGAAACGGCATGTTTCCCTTAGTGTTTAATAAATCTTGCCAGTTCGAAACTAATTCACGATGCGAGCTTGCATAATCATTTTCATCCGCAATCACTAACGCTTGTTTTGAAGATGCCATTAGCTTCGCTTGAATACTGGAAAATTGTTTGGCTAACTTCTCAAGTTCTCCCTCTTGTTCCAAATTATCGTAAAGTGATTTAATGAACTTTATCCCAGCAAACCCACTGCGTTCAAACTGCCAATTTGCCGAACATGAAAAGTTTTGATTAGCGGCTCTCATGGCATGCATATGCCCACTGCCGGTGACACCCTGATCAACTGAACTTCGAATTTGCCCCATTAAATCTTTGATCCTATCTAACTCATCAAAACGAACGTCCTCGATTGACTGCTTAATTAAGGTCGCTAAATCAGCTTGATTCCGTGCCAATGCTTTGCCTGAAACAATGTAATGGCTATGAATTTTGTCTAGATCATTAATATCAGTTGATACACTGGATTTACCCCCAATCCCACCTGTTTTTGCGGCTTGTAATGATTGGGTTGTTAAATAATCACGCCCTGCAGAACCCAATTCCGTTAAACAGGAATTAAACAAGGGTAAAACACCTTTTTCATCTTCCGTTAAATCGGGTAAATCAAGAATCAACTGTTGATAGACAAGTCCATTAGTTCCCGTTTGGTACCCCGTAATAGGTGCTGAATCTACTGTTTTCTGGGTTTTAATTTCTGTTGGCACGTCATCCTTAGTCACTTCAGGTAGGATAGATGGATCATCGTCACTTTCCTGCCTTGCTTTCAGTGCCAATGCTTGCTGAATAATTTGTTGTTTTTGCTCAATTGTTAAACCTTCTTTAATCTTTGCCAGCTTATTTTTTTCATCTAACTCTTGTTGTTCTGCTAAGTTTGCATCAGGAACAAGCGTTAAGGTTACTCTATGCGAATTATCTAACAATAATTTTTGAACTAAATTTGGTATAAAATCTGCCTGCTTAACCTCTTCACCTAACTGTTTTAAAGCGACATCTGTATCCAATAACGCAATAGGATCACCATCATGCATTGCACCAGCTAATGATTGAAGAATTAACGACAAACCATACGGATAACCATCTCCTGTTACTTCACGTTGAGAAAGTTCCAGTTGGTGTAACATTGCCTCTACTTCCTCAAGACTAACTCCCTCTTTTACAATTCGTTGTAGTTCGTCCAAAACCAAATTTTCTAGTTCAGCAATATTTTTTTCATTAGAACCTTGTACGCCCGCAGAAAAAACCATTTCTTTATTAGAGTCTTCCAAACCACATAGAGGAGAAGGTGCATTTGCAAAATCCGCATTTTCTAACACCCGCCGCAAAGGAGAAGCACTATTGTCTAATAACACCGCTGACAATAAATGGCCTCGCAAAACATCAAGTGTATTTTTATTTTCGCCTAACAACCAACCTATCACAATATGGGTTTTATCCGTTAAATCCTCTTCGTTCAAAGCATAATAACTTTCCACTCGTTCAGGCTTATCTAATCTTTGTTCTTTAGATACCTTAACCACATCAAGTTGATTTTTAAACCTAGCTAAAGCTAACTCTTCAAATTGTATTTGATGCTGTTCAGCAGGAATATCACCATAGGTCATAAATACTGCGTTTGACGGGTGATAATGGTTTTGATGAAACGCAACCAATTCTTCATGTGTTAAATTAGGAATATCCTCAGGTTCACCACCAGAGTTATAATGATAGGTTGATGTTGGATACATCACTTCAGTAAACTTTTGCCAAAGGGTTGAAATAGGCGAACTCATCGCTCCTTTCATTTCATTAAAAACCACCCCTTTATAGGTTAACTCTGAGTCAGAATTTTCCATTTCAGAAAATTCAAATCGATGTCCTTCCTGTGCAAAGTCTAGTTTATCTATATTTGGAAAAAACACTGCATCCATATAAACTTGCAACAGATTCTGAAAGTCCTTTCTATTTTCGGTTGCAAAGGGATAGGCTGTCCAATCACTAGACGTAAATGCATTCATAAAGGTATTTAACGAACGCTTAATCATCATAAAAAATGGGTCTCGAACAGGGTACTTTTCACTGCCGCATAAAACCGTATGTTCCAGTATATGAGCGACACCAGTTGAATCCATTGGTACCGTTCTCAATGCAACCATAAACACATTTTGAGCATCGTCAGCAGACAGATGATAATGTTCTGCACCCGTTACTTTATGCTTAAAATGTTGGACAGTAATCTTTAAAGATTCAATTTCTTGTGAACGAATAAATTCAAATGATGAATGATGCGAAATAATTTTTGACATGTTTACCTTTAAAATTTTATAGCATTACAAAGACAAAAACGGTCACAAAAGCGGCCGTTTTAAAAAGTTGTAATCAGTTTATTCTACTTCTTTAATCGACAACTTAACTCTGCCTTGTTTATCAATATCAATCAACTTAACTCTAA
>CAYUHO010000046.1:0-8171 GCA_964444445.1 uncultured Piscirickettsiaceae bacterium
TGAAATTCTGCGTGGACTTCTAGCCCATCAATTCTAGGCATGTATTGCGGGCAATGCTCCAAGGTATTCTCTCTTAGCTTATGCTAATTGCTCCCCTTTCTAAGGATTGCGGAATCTCGATTTATTTGTTTTCGATTGATATTTTAGGAAAGCTGCCGGAGTAGTTTTTTCGTTGAGTTGCCATTTCACTGGTGATTTGATGGACTATCCGTGAGAAGTTATTAGAAAGTTCATGCGTTGGGTCAGCATATACAATTGGCTTACCCCTATCCATTCCCTCTCTTAATCCCTGGTTGAGTGGCAGTTGTGCAAGTAATTTGGTTTTTGATTCTTTTGCTAATAATAAACCGCCATTTTCACCAAAAATAGCTTCTTCGTGCCCACAGTTGCTACAGACATAGCTACTCATGTTTTCGATAATACCAAGTAAAGGAATGTTCACCTTTTCAAACATTCTTAACCCTTTGCGAGCATCAATTAAAGCAATCTCTTGTGGGGTGGTGACAATTAGTGCACCCGTGACAGGGATTTGTTGTGATAGGGTGAGTTGCACATCACCTGTACCTGGTGGTAAGTCAATGAGCAGGTAGTCAAGCTCGTGCCAGTTAGTTTCTCTCAGTAATTGGGTTAAGGTTTGCGTAACCATTGGCCCACGCCATACCATGGGTTCAGCTGGGTCAATTAAAAAACCAATTGACATTAATTGTAAGCCCAGTGCTTCAATCGGCTCCATGCTTTTTCCATTTAGGGTATCTGGTTTTTTGTGTGTCCCTAACATCGTAGGAATACTTGGGCCATATATGTCAGCATCTAAAATACCGACCTTAGCACCTTCTTTTTGCAATGCTAGGGCAATATTAACGCAGTTGGTTGATTTGCCAACGCCACCTTTTCCTGAGGCGACGGCGATGATGTTTTTAACACCTAAAATCCCGTCTGTATTATTTTGGGTCATGCGGGCATCAATTTTAGTTTTAAACTCGATTTTGACTGATTCTATACGAGTGTCTTCGAGCAACGTTTTCGAAAGTTGTTGCTTAATAGAGTCCCATAGGGATTTGGCAGGATAGGGTATTTCAATACAGAAAAAGAGTTTTCCTTTGCTGAATTTGGCCTCTTTAATATTTTTAATGCTTAAGCCAATCGAATCTATATTTTTCAGTTCAATTTTTTCAAGCGCATTGATAATATTTTCTTCGATGTTTTGTGGAAGTTTTAGGGAAAATATTTTTTTTAAAAAACTCATTTTTTCTGCTTTAATCTTGAATAATTCGGCTCGAGGTTGGCCCTTTTTGATCTTTATATTTTGCGTCAGCACGCTTGTTGTAAGGCTTTTCTGATGGGCTTGAAAGCGTTTCAAAATTAATAGCACAAATATCCATTCCTGGTTTAAGTGCTAGTGGGAGTTTACCGCTGTTAAATATTTCAAGTACAATTTGTCCATGCCAGCCTGGATCAATTCGATGGGCTGTGACATGTACCATTAGCCCTAATCTTGCAAGGCTTGAGCGACCGTCAAGCCAAGCGACAAGATCGTCTGGAACACTAACGGATTCTAGTGTGGAGGCAAGCGCTAGTTCACCAGGGTGAAGGAAAAATGATTCATTTTCCTTGATTTGAATTTCTTCCCCCATGACCTTGTCCATGATTTGTTGCATTTCGGAGCTTGGGCCACTCAAGTCAATAAATGCAGCAGTGTGGTCATTGAAAACTCTAAATTTGTTATCCAGCCTAAGGTCTACACTGATTCCTTTGATTTTACTTTCATCAGGGGGCGGCTGGATGCTGATTTTGTTTTCTTGTAGGTGTTTTACAATGTCTTTGTCGCTTAATTTCATGGCTTTGTTTTTTATGTTCTTATTGCGTTAGAGTGTCTAATTCTAAGGTGATGGTTTTGTCCGTTTTTTTGTTTTCTATTTCAATTCTTCCAGGAAAAAATTGGTAATCATTTAATAGCCAAACTTTAGCATCTATATTAGCATTTTTGAATCGGATTAAGGTAGTGTTTAGATAATCATCAAATGGAAGGTCGATAATTTCATTTTGTTTATCAATATAGATTGATAATTTTTGCTGCTCTTTATTACCTTGAATATAAAAATTGGTTAAGGGGTTTTTATTAAGTACGGCATGTTGAATGGCATAAACAATCGAGATTTCATCATAAACATATTGTTTCGTATCGGTTTGCAGAGGCCATGTTTTTTCCTTCTCAACAAAAATAATTTGATTTAGGACGGTATCTTTCTTAAAAGTGATGGTTTTATGTTCGGTTCTATCATCATAGCGACGAGTAAGCTCTTTTTGATAGCTTACCCATTCTAAGGCTTGCTCCGATTGTTCTAAAACAATTGTTTCGATGACAGATTCGTTGATAAAACGCTCAACCCAGCCAGGTGGTTTTGCGATATTAGTAAGGGTGCAAGTTTGTACTTGTCTGTTTTTTTTATCAGAGGGTTTGCAGTTTAGTTTTTGTTTTGCAGAACCAATTGTAAAACCAAAGGCATCTACATCAAATGTGGCTTTAAAATTCACCAGGGGGGATGCTGAGGCTAAGTAGGGAAGCCAAACTAAAATAAGAACAAATAACTGGCGCATAATCATTTAAATTAACTGAGCTGTAACGGCTCGGTGATTAGCTGGTTATTGAAGTAAGCTTGATTGTTTCTAAGTTGTATTTGGCTTTGGACTAACCAGTTTACAACTTTTGGATAGGCTTGGTGCTCCAATATTTGAACTTGCTCTTGTAATTTAGCAACACTTTCATTTTCGCCCACGGTAAATTTGGCTTGCAGAATAACTGGTCCTCCATCCAGTTCAGAGGTGACAAAATGGATGCTCAACCCGTGTTCTTTGTCTTGGTTATCAAGCGCTTTTTGGTGAGTGTTTAGCCCAGGATATTTGGGTAATAACGACGGGTGGATGTTTAACATTTTACCTGAAAATAAGTTGGTAAACTCAGGGGTTAAAATTCGCATAAACCCAGCGAGAATGACGGTGTCAATACGGTGTTCCTGAAGCGTTTTTGCAAGTTGCGTATCAAACTCGGCTCTGGTTTTGTAAATTGTGTGATCCACAACAACCGTGGTGATACCATGTTGTTTTGCCCTCTCTACACCAAAGGTATCTGGTCGATTAGAAATGACTAGGGCAACTTGGTAGTTGTAATCTTGTTCAGCATCAATCAACGCTTGTAGATTACTGCCTGTTCCCGAGATGAGAACGGCAATCGGTTTTTTGTCTTGAACAGATGAGGACACAGGTTAAACTAATTCAACAGTTGGTTCAGCTTGGCTACCAGCTTCAATATGCCCAATCACAGAGACTTCCTCGCCCAGTGATTCTAGTTCACGGATAGCTGTTGCTTTGTTTTCTTCAGATACAACGATAACAAGACCAATTCCACAGTTTAATGTACGGTGCATTTCATGAAAATCAACATTGCCATTCTCTTGAATCCAATCAAATACAACCGGTCTTTCCCAGCTTGTAGTCTCAATTTTTGCCTTTGTGTTTTCAGGCATGACTCGTGGAATGTTTTCTAATAACCCTCCACCGGTGATGTGTGAAATAGCATGAATTTCAACTTTTTTCATTAATTCTAAAACAGACTTAACATAGATTTTAGTCGGTGCCATTAAGGCATCAATTAGCGGTTGTCCGCCACAGTTAGACTGTAAATCTGTATTGGAAACTTCAATAATTTTACGAATGAGTGAATAGCCATTTGAGTGAGGGCCAGAAGAGGAAAGTCCTAGCAGGACATCGCCCGCTTTTACTTTTGTGCCATCAATTAAGTCTTCTTTTTCAACAATACCTACACAAAAACCAGCAAGGTCATAGTCTCCGTCAGGGTACATTCCAGGCATTTCAGCCGTTTCCCCACCAATAAGGGAACAGCCTGCTTGTAAACAACCGTCACCAATCCCTTTAACAACATCAGTCGCAACGTCTATTTCTAGTTTTCCTGTCGCATAATAGTCGAGGAAAAATAGTGGTTCCGCTCCTTGAACAATGAGGTCGTTAACACACATTGCAACTAAGTCAATTCCAACTTGGTCATGCTTTTTACTTTCAATAGCCAGCCTTAGTTTTGTTCCAACACCATCGGTACCGGAAACCAATAAAGGCTTTTTGTACTTATCTAGTGGAAGCTCAAAAAGGGCGCCAAAACCGCCAAGGGAAGCAGATACTTCAGGTCGTTTTGTTGCTTTCGCAATCGGTTTGATTGCTTCTACTAATGCGTTACCTGCATCAATATCAACACCTGAATCTTTATAACTTATTGATTGTTTTTCGTTGCTCATGACTTTTAAATTCTATGCTTAATTTGAATCCGCATATTGTAACGAATATTGACGATTAAAACCCACCAATTTATGATGAAATTATGCTATGGTTGCGAATTAAATTAATTGAGAAGGAATGGGTTGTTGAAACTAATTAAGTTCTTAACCATTTTTACACTGTTGTTTAATTTTTCTCTTAGTGCTCAGGCAGATGATATTTTTAAAGTTGAAATTTCATTGCTGGAATTAAATGAAAATTTGACCAAAAAACAGCGGTTTAATACGGCATTAAAAAAAGCAGCGAATCAAATTTTGATTAAGTTGTCTGCTAATTTGGAAATTAATTCCGAAGATGAAGCAACGCAGTTTTTAAACAACCCAGCCTCTTGGTTACAAAGTTATCACTATCAGTCAATTAAAAGTGAAGGGGTGGCAATCGGGCAAAAGATTATTTTTAGCTTTAATCGAAAGCTCGTTTATAAGTATTTTCAGGATAATAATTTAATCGTTTGGCCCTACAATAGAAGACCCGTTACACTGGTATTTGGAATGCAGCAGTTTGATAATTATCTTTTAGCGATTAAACAGGCTAATATTGATAATATGCCAACCTTGGATTATCGAGACTTGTCCAAGAAATATGCCTTGCCGATTAAAATTCCTGAAACTGAAGTAGTAGAGTCGGCCTGGTTAACGCCTGGTTCACAGGTTTCTGAAGAAACGTTATCTGCATTAGTAACTTCTTTTTTAGCTGATTACATTTTTACGTTTCAAGAAATTGTGACTAGCTTAGGTGATCGAACGTTTTTTTGGAAATTGTATGATCGAAATGGTAAGCTTGTCTTTGAAGGCTTGGAAGGGGGGCGCCTTGCTATTGTAAACCTAGAGGTAGTTTTTGAAAAACTATTGCAATTCTATTCAAAACAATACAAAGAGGATGCCGAGTTTTTAAATGCCGCCTCTCTCACTGTGTCGAATGTAAATCAGTTTGAGCAAGTTATTAGTTTGGAAAAACAATTACAACAGTTAAAACCTATTGTTCACAAAGCAAAGCTAATTAAAATGCAGGGTGACAAGGTTGAATTTGAAATAATTTATCAAGGTTCTTATGTTGGCTTTTTAGCTAAAATTGGCGCCATTAAGCAAATGGCACTGACATCAGAATCAGCCGTTACAGGAATTATGGAAGCCAAATGGCAATAAAGTATTGAAACAATGTTTGTGCAGTTACCCTTAAAAATTGGACTGAGAGAAGAAGCAAAATTTGATACTTTTGTCGCAGAAGAGGAGTCGATAGCAATCTCAGTTGCTTGGCTTCAGAATCAAGTCATTGATTCAAAAAATAATTTTATTGCGTTAGTCGGCGAAAAAGGAACTGGCAAAACACACCTGCTTCAGTCTTGTTGCCGTTTTTTTGGCGAGCAACAAAATAGTTCAAATGGTAACTCTGCCGTATATTTACCACTGGCGGATAAATCTTTGCCTTTAGTTCCTGCGATTTTGGATGGTTTGGAAATGGTAAAACTTATCTGTCTAGATGATGTGGATGAAATATTAGGGAATAAAGAGTGGGAACTAGCACTCGCAGACTTAATTGCAAAATCGCAAGTTTTAGGGCAAAAGTTGATTATTTCAAGCAAGCAAGATTTTAATTACTGGACAATCAAAACAAAAGCGTTATCTAATGCAATTATTGTTGTATCTACTATAATATTAAGTGGATTAACCAAACATGATGAATTGATTGAGGCACTTAAAAAACGCTCTGAGGTTGTTGGATTTGATTTTCGACAGGAAGTAGGTAATTTTTTAATTAAGCAATTTTCTAACGAATTGTCAGAACTGATTGCGGTTTTACAAATTATTGAGAATGCATCTATTGTGCAAAAAAGAAAAATAACTTTGCCATTTGTGAAGTCTGTTTTAGCTAATAATTAAATCGTTGAAATAAAATAATACAAATGAGTATCTTCTTACAAATTAATTAACTAAAAGAAAATAGAGAAAATGAAAAAAAATATTTTAATAAACCTAGTAAAAATCCTTTTTGTATCCTTATTAGCAATGGTATCCGTTCAAGCTAGTGATGATATTGAGTTTAAAACGTTAGAGGGAAAAATAGCCAAGTTATCTGATTATAAAGGAAAGTGGGTCATTGTTAATTACTGGGCAACTTGGTGCCCGCCTTGTCGAGTTGAAATGCCTGAATTGAGTTTATTTCATGAAGAGCATAAAGATAAGGATGCGATCGTGCTGGGTGTTAATTATGAAGAAATCTCGACTCAGAAAGTCAATGGTTTTCTGGAGGAGCAGATGATAGAGTTTCCAGTTGTACAAGAAATAAATGGGGCTGATGGTCGTACAACTTCGTTTGGTATTTTAAAAGGGTTGCCAACAACCTATATGGTGTCGCCTACTGGTGAAATTGTTGCGGCAAGAGTGGGGATGGTTAATCAAAAAATGTTAGAAGGCTTTATTGATCGATATAAAAAAATGGATAAAAACAAGGAAAAATAATGCAGATAATAATGTTATTCATACTAGCGGTTTTAAGTAGTTTGATACTTGTTGCCTGTGGTGACACACAGGTTTTACCTGATAGAAACTCGCAACAGCAATCTGCTGATAGGGCAGATAGACAGTTAGATAAAGAAGTTGAAAAGTTAAATAAATGAATAAGATTAAAATACGGTTTGCACTGAAATACTGGCGTTTAGCCATTCATCTTATCTTTAAAACCAAACATTTTGGTGTAAACAATCTATGGTGGGCGCGTCAACCATCCTCGATCGGCTGGCACTGGTATGAAATCATATTTGGTATTTTAACGGTGATGCCTATTGTTAGAAACTATCAATCATTAAAAGTAAGGAGTTGTCTAGGCTGGATTCCTTTACAGGATTGTAAACAACTTGGTTACTTAGATTGATAATTATTTTCAAATGGTATGTTTATTGCTTCAAGGAAATTATTCCGAACGGAGTGTTTAGAATCTAGTTTGGAATTATAGGTTAGCAGGAAGTTTTTTCTGGATTATTTTCCAATTTTGTAGATAGTTCTCTTGATCAAATGTAACGATTAAGTGTTTGATTGTTCCGGGTTGGAATGACTCATCTGTTGTATAAAAAACATATTCCCAGTGACTCGGTGAGAATGAATCTTTACCGAATGGCGGTCCAAGTATTTGTTTGACTTGTTCCATTGTTAGTCCAGTTTGTAAAGTGTCAACTGCCTCTAGATTAATAATTGTTCCTTGTGTAATAGGAGTTTTATAAGGTGAGAGGGAGGAGCAGCCAGCTATTAAAACCATCGAACAAGTTATAAATGGTAATGATAATTCTTTGAGAAAATTCATGATATTGTAACTTTTTGTTAACTTTGTTATATAATTAGTATATTATACCTAAAACATATATTGATAAATAAACGAATTAGCCTAATCTTTGCTTAGCAGACGAATTAGGGGATTATCCAAGGAAACTAGTTTTTATGAGTAGTACAGAATTAAAGAAAGTAGGGCTTAAGGTTACACTTCCACGCCTAAAAGTATTAGAGATTTTAGAAAAAAGATCTGAAAAGCATCACTTGACCGCTGAAGATGTTTACAAAATGTTAATTGAACAAGGTGAAGAAGTTGGTTTAGCAACTGTTTATCGTGTTCTAACTCAGTTTGAGCAGGCAGGAATTGTTAGACGCCTAAATTTTGAAAATAATATTTCTGTATTCGAGTTGGACACAGGTGATAATCATGATCACTTGGTTTGCATCAAAAGTGGAAAGGTAGAAGAGTTTACGGATTCAATTATTGAAGAGCGAATTAAAGAAATTACTAAAGAAAGAGGGTTTACCCTTTCAAGTCATTCTTTAGTAATTTACGGAACT
>CAYUHO010000046.1:8271-9729 GCA_964444445.1 uncultured Piscirickettsiaceae bacterium
TCTTTGCTTTTTGTAGGTCTTTGCTTTTTCTTAGGTCTTTGCTCTTTCTCTTCTTTTTGCTTTTGGGTCGACAAGTAGCGGTCTGTATATTTCAATCCTGTCGTTTTCATTTAGTTCGTCTTCTTTTTTAGCAGCTTGAGAAAAAATTCCTACCTTGCTAATATCCAGATTCGGAAACTCTTTTAGAAGTTGTGAGCTAGCCAAAGCTTCACCAACGGTCGTACCTTCTTCAACTTCTTCAGTGTAAAAAAACTGCTCATTTTTAAGTGCGTATACAATTTCTATTTTCATAGAACCTCTTTTGCACGTGTGCAAAACGAGTCAACTAGAGTTGATGCTATTTGCTCAAATAATGCCGATAAAGCAAAATTGAAAATTGCATTGTTTACTTTATATTCTAAATTTAACGAAATCTTGCAGGCATTTTGATTCAGCTCAGTGAATTCCCAAATTCCTTCTAAGTGAGAGAAAGGCCCGTCTACTAGATTTAACTGGATAGATTTTCCACCAACAAGGATGTTTTTGGTGGTAAAAGACTGTTTAATACCTGCTTTAGCGATATCGACCCTAGCGATTAATGAATTTCCGTTTGACTCTAATACTTTAGCGTTAGCGCACCAGGGTAAAAACTCTGAGTACTTATCTACGTCATTGACAATATTAAACACTTCCAAACTAGAGTATGGGAGTAGTGCGGTACGCGTTATTTTCTTCATTATTAAATAATCTTTAGTTTATAATCTGTTGATTATGGCAAAAAAGAAAAAACAAAACAATCCTAATACCATAACCGTCAATAAAAAAGCGCGTTTTGAGTATCAAATAGATGCAGATTATCAAGCTGGATTAGAACTCCAAGGCTGGGAAGTGAAAAGCATTCGAGCAGGAAAAATTCAAATAACAGAGTCTTATATTTTATTAAAAAATAATGAAGCTTGGTTGTTTGGTGCACTTATTACACCGTTAATTTGTGCGTCAACTCACACAACACAAGATCCATTGCGGTTAAGGAAGCTGTTAATGCACCGCCAAGAGCTAGACACGCTTATTGGCAAGGTTGATCAGAAAGGCTTTAGTGTTATTCCGCTAAACTTGCACTGGAGCAAAGGAAAGGTAAAAATTTCAATCGGTCTCGGAAAAGGTAAAAAGTTACATGATAAACGTGCCACCGAAAAAGAAAGAGATTGGAAACGAGATAAACAACGTTTAATGAAAATGACAAGATAAACTTCTAAAATTCACTCAATCCAATATATAATACCCCTCATCTAAACTTATTTATGCTGTTTATAAAATCCCAAATCCTAAACAGGGATTAGGGAAATGACAGCATTAAATTATGGCTTAGATTGGTTTTAAAGTATGTCAATTCGAGGCAAGAAATAAGGAGCTTACGTTATAAGTGGTTCCTTAAGGAAACACTTAACAACCGCCAATTATTTTTTACTGGCTAAAATG
>CAYUHO010000047.1:0-9523 GCA_964444445.1 uncultured Piscirickettsiaceae bacterium
GGGGGGGAAAGAAAAATTTTAAATAAAAACAACTAACTTATTATTCAGTAACGCCTTAGAAACCCCCAAATTCTCAGATAGAATTTGGGAATAAAAAAATCAATTAATCTTTATTATTTGCAGCGGCGGCCATCATTTTTTTTAACTCTCCAGATTCTGCTAGTTCTTCTGTAATATCACAACCACCTTGCAATTCACCACTAATATATAACTGTGGAAATGTTGGCCAGTCTTGATATTTTGGAAGGTGTTCAAAAATCATTGGGTCAGCTAAGATGTTAACAAATGCAAACTTTTCTTCCGTTGAAGCTAATGCATGCGCGGCTCTACCCGAAAACCCACATGATGGCATTTGTGGCGTTCCCTTCATATAAAGCACAACTGGGTTATTCGTCACTTGATCCTTAATTCTGTCCAGTGTTTCTTGTTCTTGATTCTCGTTTTCCATTTTTAAATTCCTTAGTAAATTACTCGGGTATTCTAGTATTATTGTTTGTATGGGTCAACATGCTCTTGCAGCCAAAGCTCTAACAAAGTAGCATGCCACAGTTTACTACCTTGTATCGCTGTAAAACTATTTGGTCCTTCTGGGTCTTGAAGCAGTTTTTTAAGGTAGGACTGACTAAACAAACCTCGATTTTTTGCTACCTCACTGGTCAGTGTTTTTTCCATCATCTCAAAAAAACTGCCACGAACATACTTTAATGCCGGCATTGGGAAATAACCTTTTGGTCTATCAATGACGTCATCTGGAACAAGACCACGTGCAATCTTTTTCAGAACGTATTTAAAGTCTTGTCGTTTTAAACTTTCTGGGGCAGACATTGCCAGCTCTACTAAATCATGATCTAAAAAAGGAACTCTGGCTTCTAAACTCCAAGCCATGGTCATATTATCAACACGCTTTACAGGGTCATCTACAATCAACGTGGTCGAATCTAATCTCAACACACGATCAATAAAAGCATCCGCTCCAGGCTCATTTAACTTGTGGTCAATAAAATCAGACGTAACATCGTCTACATGATATTCAGGTTCAATCATCTCTAACCACTCTTGGTGTGAGCGATCAAAATAATAAGGTGAAAACGCATCAACTAATGCTTGATCCTTGCTGAGTTTTTCACTGGCACCTGCCATTTGAGGGTACCAAAAATAACCTGCAAAAACTTCATCTGCACCCTGACCTGACATGACCACCTTAACCTCTTTGGAAACCTGCTCAGAAAGCAGATAGAATGCAATCGCATCCTGACCAAACATCGGTTCTGACATATGGTGAATTGCTTCAGGTAAACGAGGAAGTACTTCAGCATTTGAAATTAAATATTTTTGATGGTTGGTTTGATACCTTTCAACCACTCGATCAGAATACTCAAACTCACTGCCTTTTTCTTCTGCAACGTCTTCAAAACCTATCGAAAAAGTCCGAATATCCTTGACGCCAGCTTCAGCGAGCAAACCCACTATCAAGCTTGAATCTAAGCCACCAGATAGTAAAACCCCCACAGGTACATCAGCTGCGGTTAAACGTTTATGCACGGCTTGTTTAAGTTTTTCATGCAGCGCATCAATCCACTCATCTTCATTGTTATACTGTTCCTGAAGGGTCTGTTTTTGCTCTAATCGCCAAAATTGCTTTTTATATATCTGCCCATCTGGATTAACAATTATCCAATGGCCTGGCTCCAGTTTTTTTATCCCCTTTAGAATCGTATGAGGGGCAGGAATGACACCGTGTAAAGTAAATTGATGATGTAAACCAACAGGATCAATCTCCAAATCAATGCCGCCTGCTTGAATCAACGCCTGAGTATTAGAAGCAAAACGAATCCCACCCTCAATAACTGAATAATAAAGCGGTTTTATTCCAAATCTGTCACGGGCAATTAACAATTGTTCAGTGTTATCATCCCAAATTGCAAAAGCAAACATTCCTTCGAAATGGGTAACACACTCCATTCCCCATTGGCGATATGCTTTTATAATAACTTCCGTATCTGAATGGGATACAAATTGATGCCCTAAGGCTATCAACTGCTCTCTAAGAGCTTGATAATTATAAATACACCCGTTAAACACCAAACTTAACTCTTTATCCAACATTGGCTGATGGCCAGTGTCGGTTAAATCAATAATTGAAAGTCTCCGATGACCAAGAGCAACATGACCTTGCATCCAAACTCCACTATCATCAGGACCACGACTTTCCATTGTTGATAACATTGGACGTATCACGTCTTCGGATGCTAATTTAGCATCCCAATAAAGCTCACCACAAATTCCACACATTGACTACTTTCTTAGAAAGATACTAAGTTATCTTTCCATGCTCCTTAACAATAATATAACGTGTTATTGTACACGCCCTACCCCCCCTTGGTGATTTTTTGAGAATTTAAGTATTCTGAATATAATATTCTTAACCTTGGAATCAGTTTTAGCTATAATGAAACTGGTTTTTTAATCATACCCTAATCTCTGTTTAGGAATTTGGATGTAGAGTACTATCCCTTTTGTCACAGGGATGTTTTGAGTAAAACAATTAATATCTGGGGATCATTATGAAAAAGACAAACAAACTAAAATTAACTTTGTTGGCAGTAACATTTGGTTTAATGGCAACAACTGCAGCCGCAAACACTTCTAACTATATCGTCGATAATGACAATTCGAGCGTTAACTTTTCAGTAACTAAAAAGCAGTATATTGTTGAACCAGCTGTTTTTCATGGCTTGGAAGGAAGTATAGATGCCAAAGGGAACGCCACAATTAGCATCGACATTAATAGCGTTGACTCAAGTAACCCGATACGAGACAACCGTTTGATTGAAATGTTTTTTCAGGCTGAGTTTTTTCCTGAAGCAATTATTAGTGCTCAAATTGGCAGTGATATATTAAACTCAGACCAACAGCTACAACAAGCTAGTATTCCTGCTACATTAGAACTATATGAAACAAAAAGAGAAATTACACTTGATGTCATGATTGTTAAAGTCGGAAATGACTTAGTTGTAACTTCCTTAAAGCCAATTATTGTAAACGCAAAACAATTCAATATTCCTACGGAAAACTTAAATGCCCTTTCAAAAGTCTGTGGTGGGATTACCATTTCGGATATAGTACCCGTTAATTTTACCGTTACCTTTAGGAAAAAATAAACACCGATGGATATTTGGCAAAAAGCATTTTTTTACCTTGGCTCACTTATCGCAGCTTCATTTTTACTCGTCGCCCTCATCGTTTTATCTAACTCTGAGGGCGGCATGCTCACAACTGAAAGTGTTGCGCATCTCGAAGCACCAATGACTTCCTTTTACCATTTTGCAAAGTGGTTTGTTTATCTTTGGCTAATCACGGGTGCTGTCTTGTTGGTTCGTTTTTTAAAAAAATTCTTCGCAAGATAACAGGGAGAATTTACAATGAAAATCCAATGGTATCCTGGGCACATGCACAAAGCGCAAAAAGAAGTCCGAGAAATCCTGCCACAAGTGGATTTAATTATTGAAGTCTTAGATGCACGCATTCCATTTAGTAGTGAAAACCCAATGATTGCTAAGCTAAGAGGCGATAAACCCACTATTAAAATTTTTAATAAAACCGACTTAGCAGATGATGAAAAAACACTTGAGTGGCAACATTATTTTAAGAATTCAAAAAACATCAAAACACTTGCATTAAACGCAAAGTGCTCAGATCATAAAAATCAAATATTCAGTCTCATCAATAGTATTTTTCCTAGAAAACACAATTCCGTCAAAATTATTCATGCGTTAATTATGGGTATTCCAAACGTAGGAAAGTCTACACTAATCAACACACTATCCAGCCGTCCTATTGCAAAAACAGGCAATGAACCAGCAGTCACTAAAATCCTACAACGCATTAAATTAGATGAAGGCATAACCCTATTCGATACCCCAGGCATGCTTTGGGGCAATATTAAAAATGAACATTCAGGCTATCGTCTCGCAATAACGGGTGGCATCAAAGAAACCGCTTTTGAACTGCCTGATGTTGCTAGTTATGCGGTTGAATACTTAATGCATCACTACCCGGAGCGATTAACTGATAGATATGGCATCTCACAGCAAACCATCTCAGATTTAATCGAAAATGATCCCTATGCAGATTCTACAATACTAGAAATCATTGGAAAGGATAGAGGGTGCTTAGTGGGCGGAGCAAGAATCAATCTTGATAAAGCGTCTAGAATCTTCATTACAGAAATTCGCGATGACCGATTAGGAAAATTAACGTTTGAAGGCCCTAACATGATGCAAGAAGAACAAAGACAAGTTGAAAGAATAAGAGAAGAAAAAGAGGCCAAAAAACAGGCAAAACTGGCTAGAAAAAATAAGAAAAGAAAAGGTAAAGTTTAAAAAACAAACCTAGATTAATCCCAACTTAAAGTCCAAGCCCACAGCAAATGTGTACAAGAGTGTCTACGCTAAGCAAACTTACTTTAATTTTTTAATTCGCTCCTGTGGGCTAACAACATCAGTTAAACGAACTCCAAACTTATCGTTGATGACAACAACTTCTCCATGGGCAATTAACGTGCCGTTAACGAGTAAATCCAATGGCTCACCTGCCAATCGATCCATCTCAACAACCGAACCCTGAGTGTATGACAATAAGTTTCTTATAGAGACTTTCGCTCTACCAATTTCTAACTGCAAGGTAACGGGAATATCGAGTAAAACATCTAAGTCTACCTTTCCAGTTTCATCCCCACGACTCTTTTGTAGCTCTTCAAAGGCCATTGCATCAATATCACCTACATTTGTGCTATCTACTTCAGACTGTTCAGCCAGAGCATCACCCCATGGATCCTCCTCAGCTGCAGACTCATCAGTAACGCCTTCGGTAGAATCAGCCTGCTCTTGAAGCGCATCTCCCCAATCATCTTCGATATTATCTTCAGTCATTAATCCATTCCTTTATGTTCTTAACCATTCGCTCTTCATAAGCTGGATGATGAAGTATTTCTTCAATTTTTACCGCTTTTTTGTCATTACTTTCACCAAGTTTTCCTTTCACAAAAGTAATTCCTTCCACTTTAATTCCAACTTGTTCAGGCATTTCAATTGGGATAATATCCCCTTTTTCCATGCTCATCACATCGTCCATACTCATTTTCACTTCTGTCAAATCAACGCTGAGATCAACTTCAATATTCTTTGACTCTTCCTTAAGTGTTCTTGACCATCGGTTATCAGATTCACCTTGTAAATTGGACATACCCTCTTCAAGCTTATCCCTAACTGGCTCAAGCATTGCATAAGGCATCACGATATCAACTCGTCCTTCAACACCTTCAAACCTAACGTTAATAGGACTAACCACAATCATATCTGTTGCATCTACAATACTTGCAAACTTAGGGTTCATCTCTGAATGCATATAGTCTATTTCTATATCCATTACTGGTCCCCAGGCTTTCCTTAAGTTTTCTGAGGAAATGTCTAAAACACTTCTGACCATACTCATTTCAACCGGAGTATATTCTCGACCTTCTATTTTAAAAGGTAACAAGCCTGTTCCGCCAAAATACATGTCTACAGCTGTAAAAATCAATTTAGAATCTAACGTAAATAATGCAACCCCATTTAAGGGATTAATTCTATACAAGTTTAAACTTGTCGGTACAAACAGGTTACGCAGATAATCAATCATTTTAATAATTTTTACTTCCCCTGCAGTCACCTCCACACTGGATAAAATCATTTCATTAAAATGTCTTTGAAACCCTCTTGCAAATCTTTCATTGATGATATCAAGCGCAGGAAGCCTTCCTCGAACAATTCTTTCTTGGTTAGTAAAGTCATAGCTCTTGGCAACCGTACCATCTGCAGAATCATCATCTTCCGTTTCTACATCGCCGCCTCCCATTCCTTTGAGAAGAGCATCAACCTCATCTTGACTTAAAATATCATCCATTACTTAGCTTCCAATCATCCTACTGCATCACAAAACGCTCAAAATAAACGTCTTCTAAAATATCTGGAAAAATTCCTCTTGCTTTAAGAACTTCTTTTGCTTTTTCTAAAATTTTAGCTCTTAAAAGATCAGGCCCATCGTCTCGACTCATTTCGGTGTAAGTCTGAACTCGCAGTAAACCCGTTACATCATTTCGTAAGATAGGTCTATAATTTTCCATATCCGTTACCAACTGTGGGTAATGAGTCATAAACTTCAAGGTTACGGCTAAAAACCTAGCCTTACCTTCACCTTTAAAATTTACCACAAATTGTTCCATTGCAAAATACTGTGGCGGAGATCCTGGCTCTGGTGGATCATAGTGTTTAAATTGCTCAGGAATTGCTTTTTGTTCTCCATGGCTATCTGCCTCGCCTTCTTTTCCATGAGATGCACTTGCATGTTGTTCTTGTGATGAATCTTGTGTCTTATCATCACCTTTGTCTCCACTTAGCAAAAGAAATGCCATGACACCTATTCCGACAATTAGCAAAATCATAATTACTAATAAAACAATGATCAAACCTTTTCCACCGCCTTTTTTTGGGCTATCTTCTTGCTGCTCTTCATCTGCCATTTTCTTTTCCTTTAATGAGTTAATAATATATAACTAATACAAAACTTCTTAAAATCACTAAAAGTTTTAATTAAGAGGAGAGTTGGTTAATTTTTTAGACAAGTCTTCCACACCCGAAGCTGAACTTAGACTTTTAAGCCTTTCCTCTGCATCCTTATTTAAAACGATTATGCTAATTCGCCTATTTCTAGGATTATACGGATTTTCCTTATCAAATGGCACCGTATCCGACAAGCCTACCGCCTGTGCAATTCTTTTTTCATCAACTCCGCCACTTAATAACAACCTTCTTGCCGCATTTGCCCTATCAGCAGACAACTCCCAGTTTGTATACTCCGCACTTGCGGCATAACCTGAAGAGTCCGTATGACCAGCAATACTGATACGATTTACAGAATTAGATAAGACACCACCTACTTCTTCAAGTAATTTACTTGCATAATCTTTTGGCAAATCTACCCCTGCCCCAAACATGGGTCGCTTCCGATCATCTAAAACTTGAATTTGTAATCCATTTGGTGTTATTTCGATTTTTAACTGATTTTTTAATTCTTTTAAGACTTCGTTATCAGCAATTTTTTCTTCAATTTGTTTTTTTAATTGAATCATATGCTGCACTTCTTTTTTCTTTTGGCTTTCGCCATCCGTATCATCGTCTTCCATTGATTTGGGGGTGTCTTTAAATCCCCCCATATCAATCATCGAGTCTGAACTTCTTCCTGCCTCTTTTGATTCAATTAATACATTGGGCGAGGCTTCAATAACGGTTGGATCTCTGAAATATTCTGCCATTGCTTTCATTTCATCATCATTTACGCCAGCTAGCACCCACAACATTAAGAAAAATGCCATCGCAGCGGTCATAAAATCGGCAAAAGCAATCTTCCAGGCACCACCATGAGCACAGTGACCGCCTTTATTGACTCTTTTAATGATTATGGATTGTTCATCACTCACAACAGGTTACCTAGTCTTACTTTAAGCTTTGTAGGTATTCATCAACTTCAGCAAAAGTTGGTCGCTCTTGGCTTGGAATTGATTTTCGACCAAATTCAACCGCAATCTGTGGCGCATATCCATTTAGATTTGCCATTAAACATGCTTTAATTGTTGCAAAAAATGCGCCTTCTGCATTGACTCGGTTAGCCATTTCATTTGATAGCGGAGCAACAACAGCATAGGCAACAAGAATACCTAAAAATGTTCCCACTAAAGCAACTGACATGTGATGCGCAATTTCCATTGGCCCCGCATCTAAATAAGTCATGGTTACAATAATCCCCAGTACCGCTGCTACGATACCAAAAGCTGGTAAAGCTTGAGAGACTTCGCCTACCGCTGCACTTGGCATAAGTGCTTCATGATGATGTGAGTCTAGTTCTGCAATCATTAAATCTTCTAGTTGATATGGGTTAGATGCTCCCGAAATCATTAAACGTAGGTAGTCAGCAATAAAATCTATCGCATGATGATCAGCGGCAACCTTAGGGGCACTATTGAATAAATCACTGGCATGCGTATCCTCGATATCCGCTTCAATTGCCATTAAACCTTCTCTTCTAGCTTTATTGAAAATTAAAAACATTAATCCTAAAAGTTCCATATAAAGCTCTTTATTATGTGGAGCAGGCTTAGCTGTGCCTAACCCTTGCGTAAAACCAGCTTTAATAACCCAACCTGGATTAGCAATAATGTATGCACCAAATGCACCACCACAAATAATAACCACCTCAAGCGGTTGAACAAGTATGCCAAAGCTACCATGCGGTAAATAGCCCCCTAACAGGGTACCTACCACAACAATTGTTCCAACGATTGACTTCATATTTTACTGACTCATTTTATCGATTTTTAAAACTAAATATTTTACCCTAAAACTAAGCATAATAATCTACAAGGTTATCTGAATGATAGACAACATTTTGCTCAACGCCCTCAACTTGGCCTATTATACTTTCCTCTTTCGCACTGTCCTGTTCATCAGATAAACCACCTTGCTCTTGTTGAGATAAGCCGCCATCACCGACATCGACACTTGCCAAATTCGCGTTGGTTTCATCTAACAGTTCTCGTAGCTTAGGTATTGCATTCTCCAAAAGCTCTCTCGTAGTTCCATGCTGTGCATGTATCATCACGCTTAATTGCTGGTCTTTATCAAGGCTTAACTTAATCTGAATAGGTCCTAATTTTTCAGGTGTTATATTTATTTTTGCCTCTTGTACATTCTTATTCACCATGTAAACAAGTCTTTTACCAACTTCCTGACCCCATTTTGCTGAACGGGCATGCGTATTTACCACTTGCATTGCCAACGGCAATTCTGACCGCCTATCCAAACCAATGCCTAAATCACCTATAATCCGATTCGGATTTTCTGCCTCTGACAAAATACTTTTAAATTGAGTTGCTACCTGCAATTCTTGGTTTGCTCTTAATTTCATTACAGACTGGCTAATAACCTGTCCATTGGTCTGTTGTTGATTAGTTGATTGTTCTTGCGAAGAGTCCATAAAAGATTTTGAAAAATCCGTTTTCAACTGACTTGATAAAGAAAAGGTAGATTGGTTCGTTGACGGGTTATTACCAGCGGAGGCTACTGGTGCCACCATTATCGCAACCCTTGTTTCTTTTTCCGCATACAAGTAGGGGCGTTGATTGTTGTCAAAAAGATCTGACTGCAATAAAATAGCAGTTCCAAGCGCACTCTCTTCGATAAACTCATCGGAGATATCTTGTGACGCTTGAGCTGTTTCCAAAGCCAGTTCAGTGTGTGTAGTTTTTCTCTCGGAACCCCCATCTAAAACAATCCCTATTCCTTCTTCTTTCAGATCAAGTTGAGAAAGAATATCGTAATAGGCTTTTTCATTTTCTTCAATTTGCAACAGATTTGATACTTCACTGGTTTGTAAACCAAATTGAGCTGAATTTTTGATGCTATTTTCGATGCTATTTTCGATGCTATTT
>CAYUHO010000048.1:0-9319 GCA_964444445.1 uncultured Piscirickettsiaceae bacterium
ATCTGGGTTGAAATCGACGGCATAAACATTTACGTCATTAAGGAGGGCTTTGGCTTCAGCTACAAATGCTTCAACAAGTTCAACCCTTCGTCCTGCAGAAAGAATCAGAATATTATTTTTCATTATTATTCAACCCTCTAAATGCAGGCATTGTTACTTCACCTTCTGCAGATATTCCATCTCGGATGATAACTTTTTTTAGAGTCATCCAAATAATTTTCATATCCAGCCAAAGCGATTGATTATCAACATACCAAACATCCAGCTTAAACTTCTCCCCCCAACTAATCGCATTACGACCATTTACCTGAGCCCAACCTGAAAGCCCCGGGCGCACTTCATGGCGTCGATATTGCTCTGGAGAATACAGAGGCACATATTCCATCAATAATGGACGAGGGCCAATCAAACTCATATCTCCGACAACAACATTCCATAGTTCAGGTAATTCATCCAAACTGGTTGAACGTAAAACCCTTCCAAACTTAGTTAAACGAATTCCATCAGATAACAGTTCACCATCTTCATCTCGTTCGTCGCCCATAGTACGAAACTTAATCATAATAAAAGGCCGGGCATTTAACCCAGGACGAACCTGAGTAAAAAAAATAGGAGAACCTAGATTAATTCTGACCAAGATGGCAACGATCACAAATACAGGCAAAAGAATAGGAAAACTAATTACAATAAGTAATAGATCAAAAAAACGTTTCATAGAAATACTAACCGTATGCTCCAGGAGCTATACTTTCAGCTTTATCTGGCTTCCCTTTAGCAGTTTCAAGAATCACTGAAAGTAATTCGTTAGCTAAAGCATCTCGATCAAAATATTGTTCTGCAAGTTCTTTTGATGCCGTAGAGGCACTCTCACACCATTCTGAGTTATTGAGATTTTCATCTAGTTTTTTAGCAACTGTCGATAAAGGCTGGCGCCACATGGCAAGACCACACCCTTTTGATTCAATAAGGTCATGCATCCAACCACCATAATTTATCAGAACCGGCTTACCTGCTGCCAAAGCGTCAAAAAATTTATTCGCAGAATTAGGCCGCATTTCAGGTTTATCAATAAAAAGAGAGCTAGAAATTGTTGCTGCAGATAATGCTGCTGGCATCTCATTCTTAGGCAATGATTCTTCAATGAATACATTGCGACCTAAAACCCCCATATTTTCCGCTCGACTCTTCACTTTGCTAAATTCAATTCCATGACCAATTAATAAAATACGAATGTCTGATTGTAGCTTATCAAGCTCAACTGCTAAATCAATCATATATCCAACCCCATTAATTAGGCCAAAAGTTCCTGTATATATTATTAAGGGATTTTCACCAATCCATTCACGTTTTGCTCTAAATTCCCTACCTAATGATTCGTTGACTCGAAACATTTTGATATCAGAGCTATTTGGTATCACTGCTACTTGACTAGCTGGGTACCCTGTTCGTACGACACCGTCTTTCATGCCTGGAGAAAGTGCAATAACCGATGAGGCATTCTTTATAGGCAAATTTTTCAAGTTTATGAGCTAGAAACCTACTTATAGGATTTTTTAATGCACCCATGGCAATGGGTAACTCCGGCCATAAGTCTCTAACCTCAAAGACCATTGGTATATTCTGCTTCTTTGACGCATAAACAGCTGGTAAAGCAATTGTTAAAGGTGCACTTGTTGCAAAAACCAAATCACACTCAATTTGAGCCGCTTTTCTCGCTGATTCAAATGCAAACTTAAAAAACGCCTTTATTCGATTAGAAAAAGACATTTTATTAGTGTATTCGACCGGTAATCAATGAACATTTATACCGGCTTCATTTGTTTGAAACCACGAAGATTTATCAGATGGCTCTCGCCAAGAAGTGATCATATGGACCCATGCCCCTGTTCTACAAAACGGCGAGCCATCTCATAGGATCTGGTTCCTCCTGACATCTCTGGCGAATTAAAATACTGGTGCAAATATAATATTCTCATTTAACTGAAACTCGTTAATGCAGGTAGTACTACTGCAACTATCATTAATGAAATAGACTTTGAAAAGACCAATCCTCGTATGAAATCAAATCTTTTTTCGGGCACAAGGTTTGCTATTTTTCTCTCAATAAAAAAAACGATATATAAAGAAAAAACACCCGTATAAATTGATACCGCGCCCATTATAGTTGCCCTAAAATCGTTAAACATAAACCCTACCATCAAGAGAACTGGAAATACGAGACTTAAGAATGCATGAGCAACGGCATATAAGTATAGAGGTTTTGGAGGCGATTTTATTAACCCTCCTGAAAAAGTCAAGCCTCTAAAAAAAAGCGCTAGATTAAAAAAAAACTTTTTCAGATCATAAGCGAACGTATATACCAATAGTTTTGACTTCCTTTGCATTCCATCAAAAACAAGAATAAAGAATAGAGAATGGGCTAACAACAAAAATGAAAATACATAAATAAAGATAATAATATTAAATTCAATAAAACCGTCCAAAATAAACCCAATAATAGGCAATATAAAGAACAATGAAAAACGTGTTATATATGTAAAAGCTTGAGACACCACATATACTGTCGAGTATCTTTTGGTGATTACCACGCTCTTAAGAGAGATCGCCAAAGTATCAACAGCTATCGTAATAAAAATAAAAAAAGCTAAGATAATCTCCACTGGCGCACTCCATATATTGCAAAAGCGAGAACACCAAAGTTATCTGATAAGTCCCCCGAAAACATTGAAGAAATAAGAAGAGTTAAAAACACTAAAACATACACCGAATCTAGACTTAAAACCCTTTGGTGTATACCAACCTTTAATATTCGAACTCCTCGATACAATGACAATAAGATAGTAAATAACATAATCCAACCGAGTATTCCATAAAATAGAACCAGCTCAATAAACAAATTATGGGGGTACATAAATCCTGTTAAAACATATGGGTAAAAATAATTCCAGTCCTCTCCCCATACATTCAAACTAAAAACAATATGCGTTAAGAACTCTTTTATAAATATCCCCCTAGCAGAGTCTTCTAAATTTTTGAACTCTGCGATACGGCCTAAACTGCCCACATCACCGCAATTAAATAAAAAACACCCAACAAAGGTCAAACCACCCAATAGAAGCATTCGACCCCGCCCTAATTTAATTGTTAACAAAAGAGCCAAGATTAAACCAACAACAATTACTCCGCCTCTACTCCCAATTTCATAAAGAACGAATATAACAATAGCTGTAAGAATCATAAAAACAGGGACCTTCATGAACAACCTTTTTTTCACAACAAGAAAGCTGATAAAGAATAAAAAGAATAGCACTGCAACAAAACGATAAAGAATATTGGGTCCAAAAACAAAAGATAGACGACCATCGACCTTATGGCCAAGGAACAACACCAACAACAGAAAAGAAAAAACGGTCATCGATATAAACATGAAGAATGAGTTAGAACCACTTACTTTTGTGAACCCTTCAGCTCTTTTTGAACTAATCAAGTACAACAAAAAAACCAACAACAGTGTTTTAATTGGCCAAAGAAAGTAATATTCAAAATAAGGTATTTTTAAGTAAAACGATTTATAAAAAATTAACACCAAGACTAATGAAAGAAACACTGTCAAAACAGAATTAGTGTATGTTGTTCTGATATTAATACTACCAGTGCTAATTGAGATAAAAAAAATTACAAAAAAAAGAATTAAAGAAAATAGATCCCAATCCAATAAAAGTGCATTCCCGACTAAACTAATTAATACTAATAAATTAATTAAAATTACATTATATAAAGTCAACATTAATGCCATCTAATGGGCTCTTTTTATCAAACTTATTAAGAAATTCTTTCGGCATTACTATATGCTCAATATTCGAACCGGTAAGCCCCGCGGTCATTGCAAATGTACTGTTGGAACAAACAAGATTCTTAGCCTCATGAAGTACTTGATAGTCCATTAACTCATCATTTGATACAATTTCATAACAAGTTTCTTCAAAAGCTGAGTTCATAATCTTTGTTGCATAGTCGACATCATTCGTAACAACTAAAAAATTTAAATCAACGCGGCTGCCGATATTTTCAATCATTTTTTTGATGGCTAATTGATAATAATTCTCGGCCAACTCACTGCCATACTTTATAAAGTCACCACCTCGGATATGTATTACGTTCCTTTTCTGTAGCTTTTCCTGCAAGCCTTTAAACTTCAAAACAACATGCCTAGAATCCCTTATTTCACTTAAACCAACCCCTTTTTGAAAATACCCAAAATAAATAACTTCATTTACAAGAGGCTTACCTTGCAACCCTCTTAAGTCTATTAAGGAAAATAAAGTGCGACTAAATAACTTTGCAAGGACACAATCAAAAATTAATACGAGCAAGTACGGAAAATAATAATGTGCTTTCTTATGAGAAAAAAGTTCATCATGAACCCTTGGGTGATCAGTGTGCTTCAACAACTTTCTGACCCTTGAACGAATAAAAAAATCCGATGTTACAAATTCATGACCAGTTCGGGAAAGCTTTACCAATTCAAAAAACACATTCCCTGCACCGCCAATTAGAAAAACAATTCTTGACACCTTAGCCCCTACTATAAATATCGTCTAGTCGAACAATTTACCGTCAAACAAACGCAAAAACTGCTTGGGCGCAACTGGTACGTCTCAAAGGCCAAAAGCGAGTTCCGAAAATGACGCGTAGAATAATGTTAATCATGCTTTAGTCAAACCTCAAAGCCGCAAATAAAGCAGTAAGAAACACCTTACTATATTCATGAATCGTTGGATCTGCTTCAACTTCGTCTAGTGGAATCCAGCAATAGGACTCATGTTGAACTTCAGGTGCTTCAACCGTGTCTTTTTTAACTTTTACTAGGTACGGTGTATTTATATAGTGTGTAGAAACATAATCATCCAAAGCACAATCATCATAAAAATGCTCAAACACTCCTAATAACTGAGATTCATTCAACTCCCCCTCCCTCCCAAGCTCCGCAATGGAAATTCGAGCAAAAGCCCTATCTAAAGACTCATTTTTGTATACCCGGCCACCTGGAACAAACCACCATCCTTTAGCTGGAGCATTCACCCTCTTACCAACCAAGAGTTCTCTTTCTTCATTAACGACAACTAGATCAATGGAAAACAGTGGCGATAACCTAATAACCTGTAAAAACTCATCGTCGCTCAGATTCATTTGATAACGTTATTCGTTGATGACAGAAAGTAAGAGGTCAATTTGTTCTATAATTGGCGTTTGGTGATTCCCTACAAACAAGCCGTTTTCATCGATATATTCAGCATTTTTCAAACTGCCTGTAACCTCGTAATCAAAATACTTAAGAACTTCTGTATTCTTGAGGAAATTACCTGTTACGATTGGTCGGCACTCTATGCCATTATTCTGTAACTTTTGCACCAACTCTTTACGTGTAAAAGGTGCATCCTCTTTGATTACCAAAGAGAATCCAAACCAGCTGCTTTGTTCTGTCTGTTTTTGAATTTGGATATATTCATGATCTTCAAAAGATTGAACAAAGTAATCGCCATTCTCTTGTCTATTCTTTATGAATGTAGGTAGTTTTTTTAGCTGCTCAATGCCAATTGCCCCGCTCATCTCAATTGGGCGCACGTTATAACCTGGCAAAACAAATTTAAATGCTTCTTCAAAAGGGTCATCACTTTTCGTTCCAGAAACTAGGTTCTCTTTGGGTAAATTCCGAGTCCAGCCATGCGCTCTGATTGCCAATAAAATATGGTAAAGCTCCTCGTCATCTGTAACCACGCAACCACCTTCCATAGTTGCGATGTGATGACTAAAAAACGAACTAAATGTTCCCATCAAACCAAATGTTCCAGCTTGCTGCCCTTTATAAGTCGCTCCCATTGATTCACAGTTATCTTCAAGCAAAGTGATTCCTTTGCCATCGATTAAACTATTTATTTTGTCAAAATCATTCGGGTTGCCTAATAGGTTTACGGCAAGAATAGCCTTAGTTTTGTCCGTAATGGCTGAAGCAAGCTTGTCTAAATCAATATTTAAGGTCTCTCGATCAATATCGACAAACTTTACTTTTAAACCGTACTGCTGAAGCGGGAAGTATGTTGTCGACCATGATACCGCAGGAACAATGACTTCATCACCACGCTGAAGACGCCTAGATTCGTCTTTAGTGAAAAACATTGCTGCAACCATTAACAAATTCGCTGTTGAGCCTGAACTCACCATCAAAGCATATTTTGAATCGAAAAAGTCTGCAAACCGCTTCTCATACTCAGCAACATATTTACCCATGGTAAACATATCCGAATCAATTACCGCTTGAATAGCAGATAACTCTTTATCATCCCAAGTACTGCTAGCTAATGAGTAATTTGCCATTATTGACTTTCCTTTAAATATTCAAACGTCCGTTTCAGACCTTCTTCCAATGTTGTCTTGTAATGCCAACCAAAGACTTTTAGCCTAGTATCATCAATTAATTTTTGCTTCATTCCAACCGGTTTAGTCAAATCATGAACAAACTGACCTTGATAACCAACAACCTTGGCAATTTCAGCATAGTATTCATTGATTGTGTAATCATGCCCCAAACCGACATTGATGTTCTGCGGCATGTTTTCAAAGTATTTGATTGCATAAAAGACAAAGTCAGCCAAATCGCCAGCATACATAAATTCGCGTCTGGCCAAACCATCACCCCAAATATCAATCTCTTTAAGGTTATCGTTTTTAGCTTCAAATAGTTTGCGGATAACAGCTGGAATCATGTGTGAGTGCTTTGGATCAAACTTATCATGCCGTCCATATAGATTACATGGGATGACCGTTTTATATAGATACTGGTCATCTTCTCTGTTGATATATTCGCAGAGTCGAGTACTGGCAACTTTTGCTAATGCATAGCCTTCATTAGTCGGCTCTAATTCCCCTTGCAAGATTGACTCTTCTTGCAAGGGGTTAGGCGCATTTCTCGGGTACATACAGGAACTGCTTAAATTCATAAATCTTTTAACACCAGCCTCTCTTGCCGATGTTAAAACATTCAAACCCATTTGCATGTTATCAACCAAAAACTTAACCGGCTGAGCAATATTTGCCTGAATACCGCCGACAATTCCCGCAGCATGAACAATCATGTCAGGTTGCTCTTTTGCTAAGTAGTTTTTGAGACTCGAAGCGTCAAGCAAGTCCAATTCTGTTCTTCTTGGGGAAAGCACTTCATAATTGCCAACATCCGGGTGTTCTAGAATGTTTTGACCAACCATTCCACCTGAACCAGTCACTAATAACTTCACTGCCAACTACTCCACTGAAACAGGAATTTCATGACCATGAGCTTTTAACAATGCATGGCGTTTAGCAACCTTCAAGTCTTCTGAAACCATTTCGGCACACATCTCTTGAACAGTAATTTCAGGGGTCCAACCAAGCTTTTCTTTGGCTTTCGCAGGATCACCAAGCAAGGTTTCTACTTCTGCAGGACGAAAATATCGAGGATCAATTTTTACAATGACATCTCCTACTTTAAGAGCTGGGGCTTTATCTCCCTCAATAGCGACGACAGTTCCAATCTCTTCAACGCCCTCACCACTGAACTCGATTGTTAAACCAAGCTCTTCAGAAGACCAAGAAATAAATTGGCGTACCGAGTACTGGACACCTGTTGCGATAACGAAATCTTCAGGATTGTCCTGTTGCAACATCATCCACTGCATACGTACATAATCTTTAGCATGACCCCAATCACGAAGCGCATCGATATTCCCCATATACAAACACGGCTCAAGACCTTGTGCTATATTGGCTAAACCACGGGTTATTTTTCGGGTAACAAAGGTTTCACCACGGCGAGGCGATTCATGGTTGAACAGAATACCATTGCAAGCGTACATACCATAAGACTCGCGGTAGTTAACGGTAATCCAATAAGCATACATCTTTGCAACCGCATAAGGTGACCTCGGATAGAAAGGGGTGGTTTCTTTTTGAGGAATCTCTCGCACTTCTCCATACAGTTCTGATGTTGATGCTTGATAGAACTTAGTTCTCTTCTCTAAACCCAAAAGACGAATTGCTTCTAATAAACGCAACGTTCCAATGGCATCTACATCTGCAGTGTATTCTGGCGATTCAAAAGAGACAGCCACATGTGATTGAGCACCTAAATTATAGACCTCATCGGGCTGTACTTCTTGTAATATTCGAGTCAAATTTGAAGAATCAGTCAAATCCCCATAGTGTAAAATAAAGTTTTTATTCTCGACGTGAGGATCCTGAAAAACATGATCAATTCTTTGAGTATTGAAAGAAGAAGCTCTGCGCTTAATACCATGTACTTCATAACCTTTCTCCAACAAGAACTCAGCTAAATAGGATCCATCCTGGCCCGTCACCCCCGTAATTAATGCCTTCTTTTTCATCTACTCTTTCCAATCAACAATTCAATTTCTTTCACTTTTTTAACTAAACTTTCATCATGTCTAGGCTCAACTCTTAACCTAATAGAGGCTCTGAACTAGATGCTCGAAATTCATTCACCAACTACCAATATTCATACTTAGACCATACGTTTTGTCCATTCTAATTCTGAAGGGTCTTGTATCTCTAACTGGCTTAATTATAGCTCTCAAAACCATTGACACATCAATCTCATGATAGTTAGCCTCAAGACTACAGCACACTATCTACGCTAATTCTGATAATTTATTGTTCGCTCACTCATAAGTTCTAGTATCAGGAAACCATTACTGAATCCGGATAGAAAAGTGGTTCAAAATAATCATGAGTAAACATTTCACAGTCGTAAACAACATCTACTCTCCAGGTTCTCTAAATAATAGAAGCATGACCCATCATAGATTACATAGGAATACCACCTACTATTGACCTACTCAATAGACTGCATGTTAATCTCGAATTATAAGCGCTCAATATACCGCCACCAGAATCATAAAATCTTGTTGCTAACATCTTCGCGTGTCCATAGAGATTGAAATCAAAAACGTTTGCTACTGAATCAAAACTTCATTAATTAGAGCTATAGAAATGGCTTTACTTTGAGTCCTAAGATCAAACCTACAACTATACTTCTGACTTAAAAATTGTGAAAATAAAACATAAACGATCGAATAAACAATCTCTCAATTCAACTCTTTATAAACTTCCCCTATTATATCATACGCCTTGAACACTTAAGATTTCTCATCGAACAATATTTCACCAAATTAATAGATATTTAATTATTGGGGCTGACCCAGATAACTAGTTCATGTCAGGTTTCACCACGTTGTACCATCCCGTTAAGGGCTGTAACATGAAACAC
>CAYUHO010000049.1:0-9281 GCA_964444445.1 uncultured Piscirickettsiaceae bacterium
AAAGCTGGAGCAATGGACTTAACAAACTTTGTTAACTGGGTTAAAGGCAATTTGCCTTAAGAAAATGGGACATAAATTACCCCCCCCCCTGGTGATTTTTTATAAAACAGGAGAAAAAGAATGGAACTTGGCTCAATTGAACACAAAAACTTATTAAAAAAAGGCATTTATCAAGTTGCTAAAAAAACCATTTTTATCTCATTAGGGTTAGCAATCTTCTTAAATATACCAATTATTGTGCGAGAAAATACTTTTTCACAAGGGCTATCCTACACTGGCATTGCGATACTAATAGTGGGCACTATCTATGCTTTAACGATTGCCTTTAATAAATACCGTCAAGTCATTTTGCCATTTGACAAGCAACACAATCAATAGATTTAGGTGAAACCAAGGTAAACTGTTTGCCCAAATAATTGCGATTTTATGGACTTTTGCATCAATCTTACTATAGTTCTTTTGATTTAACGCTTCTATAAGTGTTGTTAAGGGTTCAGACGATGCAAACTGATTTTGGACAAGTTGTTGCCATTGCCCGACCGAAATATTGGCAGACCTTAAGAATAATTGACTTGACCACTGGTGACAAGCCAGCCAAACTTCTTCAACATTTTTTGCTTTTTTTAGTCGGGTAATTAGCAATTTTTTTGCTAAGGTTTGTACAAAAATAAGGATTGTAAAAACAATCAACACCAGCAATAAAGAATACGCCAATAGGTTTAGAACCCAAACAACCCAGGGTGGCGCGACTAATATAGTTTTTTCTGCCGTAAAAACATCTCTTAATTGTTGGCTCTCCACATCAAAATAGGTTGCTCTAAGTGAGGGTACCTTATAAAAACCTGCAGCATTCGCCCTAAAAGGCTGTATCACCTCTAATCGATTTTCAATGCCCGTGTTGGCAATCAACTGCTGATGGCGGTTATCAATCAAAAGCCACTCTATGCCTGCCTGAAAACCCAGTTGCTGACTCAGATTGGGCAACAAATGCACAGGAACATTCTTCCCTACAACTTGCCATTTAAGATTGACCAGTTCACCTGTATTTGCAAATAAAGGTAAGTCACTAAGGCTAATAGCTAACTTACCTACCGCCGTATTGACAGGCAAATAGCTAGCTAAGGGGTTTACTTGAAGATAAGCAGTCTGATCAAAAAACAACCAAGCTCTTGTCGAAGTATTTTTAACCCTTACCACAGGCGTTCTTATCTTGGTATTCCCTGCTTTATCAAGCGTCACACTCATCGAAAAATACTCTCGGTCTGACAATAAACCTGTTTCGGTTTGATAAGGCTCTGAAGATAACTGATAGCTCAATTGATTATTGTAGTGAGGGTGCTGCTCAAAGGTGGCTTTATTGGCTTTATTTGATAAGCTCACCACCGCTTGCCAGGTAACCATCTGGTTAACAAATATAGGCTGACTTGAATCTTCTACAGAAGCGATTACTGGACGCTTCCAGTCAATGGCAACCTCATCATTTTCCGTCACCGTAATCACTTCACCTTTAAAATCTATCTTCCCCTGTTTCATAGAAGGCAAGGTTAGTTTCCCTGTTACTTTTGGATATAGCACTAGACGAATACGATCAGAGTCACCGTCAATATCATAGATTTCAAACTGTTTTTTTAACGCTTCTTTATCAACTTTTTCAAAGTCAGTTTCAATATCCTTGCCTAAAAAAATCATTGTAATTGGCAAACCAAGCATTATTTTTTTAGGTGAAACCGACACTTTTGCCTGTACAAAATTTGGCAAAATCAAGCAGGCAAAGAATATAGCAACCAGTCTTACCATGGTTTTACCCCCGGAATTTCGTGTGATTTTTCTTGAGCGGCCTGAAAATCTTCTTCTCGCTCAAAAATACGAATTAATAGTTCTGCTTGCTTATCTTGCACCCTTTCCATCTGCTGCTCAAACTTCTCCATCCGCTTAATTTGTTGCTGTTTCGCTAAAATTGCATTACCCGTCGCGGTAAGTTTCATTTTTTCAAACGCTTTTAATTCAAAATTTGTATCGTTACGCTCGCTTGGTAACACAAATTCCTTACCTTGTTTTTCTCCTTCAGGAGCATCGCCAATGCCCCCTTCTCCCTGTTCATTTTGACTGGGTTTTTGCCCACCATAAAAGGCACCAGAATCATCTCTGGATTGAGAACCCTCGCCCTTACCTTCACCCTGCTCATCTTTTTGCTGTTGCCCTTTTTCAAGTTGGCGTCGTTGTTTCACTAAGGCTAAATTGTGTTTGGTTTTTTCATTATCGGGTAAATAATGTAACGCTTGCTGATAGGATTCAATTGCTTGTGGCAACAAGTTAGCGCGATAGTAGCTATTTCCCAAATTAAATAATGCATCAGAGCGATTTTTAACTGAATTACCCATCAAAGCGGACTGACGAAAATACTGCACCGCTGACTCATAATCTTCGGCAAAATAAGCAGCGGAACCTGCCCCAAACCAACCTTTAAAATTGTCCAGTCCATCGTATAACTGCTGTGACAAATCAAAGTTTTTTCCTAAAAAAGCATCATAAGCCTGTTGTTCAACTTTAGTTTCTCTTTCAACCGCAACCGAATCGGTTGATAAAAAATTGAAAATTAAACCAATCAACAATATAGGTGCAAGGTTGGTTTTACTTCTAATTTTAATTGGATAAAATGCAAATAAAAAGGCAATAAAAGCCAGCCAAACAAATGGAATTCCGTGATCCTGCCAAACCGTTTTGTTGGATTGAAAATATCGAGTTTCGGCATCTAGGGTAATTGCTGAAACTAAATTTTCTATAAAATCACCACCGCGACTAGATTTTATATAGTCTCCACCCAAGCGTATTGATAGTTCTTGTAAAAAGGACTCCTCCAAACGAGATTTAACCAATAAACCGCTTAGATGCAAATAACCTGAGTGATGCTCTGCATCAGGAATCTTAACTCTAGTGCGCTCACCAACCCCGACCAAAATAATTTTAACCTTTGATTTTGCAAGTTCAGAAAACCCCTGAGGTTCAGCCTGTTCAATAAAGTTTTTAGGTTCACCGTCCGTGAAGACCACCAGTACCTTTGCCTTACCTGCGGTTTGCTCTAAATGTTGAACCCCATATGCAATCGCTGGCTTTATTTGTGAACCTTTGGTTGGCAACATTTTCGGGCGAAGTAAAGCTAAATAGTGTTGGAAAATATCTCGATCAAAACTCAATGGCATCACTAGGTGGGGTTGTCCCGCATAACCTAATAAGGCTAAGCGATCATTGGGCTCAAGGCGGTTACTAAAGGATTCAATTAAAGAACGCGCCAATAAAAATCGGTTTGGTTTAACATCTTGAGCTGTCATTGAAGAAGACAAGTCAAATGCGACCATAATATCAACCCCTGCTCGCGAATAATTATCCGGAGTAGGAATCGCACTCCGAGGTCCCGCTAGCGCAATCGTCACCAATATCCAAGCAAACGAAAGCAGTAAAATTGGGTTAAACAAGCCTTTAACAAGATAGACAATTATGCCTTTTATCAATTGGTACAAACCGTCTAAGCTGCCCCCCCCTGGCGATTTTTGGTTAGAAAATGGCTTTTGAATGAGGTTTTGCTTTACAAAATTCGTTTCGACTTTAACCCAAGCTAAAAGATGATTGTCAGCATATTGATTAATTTGTTTTTTTGCCAAAAGACGCGAAATTATCCACCAAACCAACGGTAACAATGCAAACCATAAGGTTTCTGGGTTTTTCCATTGCCACTCTGTAAAGGCGAATACTGACTCAAGCATGACTATTGACTCGGGTTGCAAAAAGCTGAATCAAACTAAAGTACAGGATAAAAACCATCATTAAAATTGCCAGTAAATAAGGATAAAGCTGAACTGTTTTATGCTTTGCCTGTGCGGTTACAATTTGAGCGCCTTCAGCTTGATCAATTTTAGCCAACACAGTTTGGATGGCTTGACGACTACCAACTTGAAAATATTGCCCATTCGTTTCATGCGCAATTTCTTTTAAAGACTGTTCTTGTAAGGTTTGATACAGTAAACCAGAATACTCTCGCTTATCAGCTTCCGCTGTTCCAGCGCCAACCCCGACGGTATAGATTGGCAAATTCAACCCTTGAGCATAGTTTATTGCTTCAGCCACAGGTAAGTGACTCGGCTTGTTTTCACCGTCAGAAAAAACGACTAGGATTCTTTTTTGGGTGTTTTCTGTGTTGTATTTAGTGCTGTGTTCTGCCTGTTGTAAAGCTAACCCTAACGCCTCACCAAAAGCCGCATCTTCACGCCCAGCTAAATAAGGCTTTAAACGTTTTAACATTAATCTTGCTGTCATCGTATCCGCAGTCATTGGCATCAGCGTGTAGGACTTATCCGCATAGACCACAAACGAAAATCGATTCCCATCTAAGCTCGCCACAAATTGATCCAATACACTTTTTACGACTTCCATTCGAGCGGTAGCCTGCCCATCTATTTCATAATCTTCCAACATCATACTGGCAGAAGATTCAATCACAAAAACAATATCTCGCACAGTTTTTGTTTGCGGTTCTGGCGGTAGCGGCAGCTCTTTAACTGGCTTTGCCAAAGCCAAGACCGCCAAAACTAAAATCATGTAACGCAAAAGATGTAATCCCCATTGCAACAGATTAAAGGGTTTTTTCGTAGGCTGACGAGAAAAGTGCAGTTGATTAATTAAAGAGTGTCGAAAAACATGTTTCTTTTGTTTTGCTAATAGCTCCCAATCACTCACATTTGATTGTCGTTGGTAAATCCAAATAAAAAATGGAATCACTGCTAGCAACCAAAAAGCTTCTGGAAAGCTATAAACCACCGGCCGACCCGTTTCTAACATGGAAATAAGTTGCGACCAATTCATCATTTTTTTAATTCCAACAATAAGTCTGACAACAGGCTAATAAAAGTTTCACGTGAAACAGGCTGAGGACCAAAACAAGCTTCATTAAACCGAGTGGTTAAAGTTTCTGCTGCGTGAGTATCTAATTGTTTATTTTGCTTTAGGTTTACAAAAACCTGATTAATTTTTAAACAGTCCGCCCGGCTAATAAGCTTATTCGTCGTGTTTTTTATTTTTACTAATTGTCTATTTAACTGGTATTGCGCTTTTAAACTTCCCAAAAATTGTCGCCTAACCGAAAAGACAATCCATGCAATCAAAACCGCTACTAGCAACAAAAGAAATAACTCGCCCCAAAACCACCAATCAAAAGCGGGCGCGCTAGGTAGCTCAATTTCAATTAGCTCATTTGAGTCAATTGGTTGAATTGATTTAGTAGAGCCTACTGCCTTCAGGGTTTGCAGTTCAGCCATGTCTAACCTCACTAACCTCATTTAAAGCTTGCAACCCATCAAGGGTTGAAATTTCACTGACCGCAATCCCAATATTCATCAACTTAGCCACTAGGTCTGCAAAATATTGCTCTGCCCACTGTTGATAATTTAACTGTTGATCAGCAGACAAGCTAGTAACTTCTGAGCCCGTTAATCCGCTCAATTTTAAGCCTGCCATATTCGGCAATTTCTTTTCAACCTCATCAAAAATTAATACCACCCTTATCATGACTTTTTGCTGTAACGCCGCCAACAACATAATCGTCTTCTCATCCATATCATGTAAATCAGAAACAATCATTAAGCGAGAACCCACTTGTAAGGATTTTTGGCAACTTAGCAATTCATCATTTAAACCTGACTCCTGCTCATGTTTAACTGGTGGGCAAGCAATGTTTGCGAAGTCCGTTAAATGCTCAAATGCACCTTTTCCTTCATACAAGGGTGTTGTTCTTACCCGTTTATCCATACAAATTAATTCAACAGGTAAACCTAACTTTTCGGCCTGCCATGCAAAATAGCCCATCACTTTGATTGCTTGTTGTACCTTCAGCTGCTTGCGCGTCCCAAATCGCATTGACTGACGTTGATCTAATAAGATGGTCCAAGACTCTTGGCGCTCTTCCTGAAATAACTTGGTATAAGCCGTACCTGTTCGAGCCATTAATCGCCAATTGATTCGGCGAACCTCGTCGCCTGCCTGATAACCTCGACTCTCCTCATACTCCATGCCTGAGCCCAAATATTTACTCGCCTGCTCACCCTGCTTAATCGATTCACTTGCTTTAGGGTTTATTAGTAATTTCAGTGAATGTCCATGAAAAATATCAGCCAGTTCTACCGCCAACTCATCTAAGTCAGTAGATGATAAGACAGGTAAATCCACTACATCATTTATCAATAATGCAGGAGAAGAAAACAGCCTCTTTATAATATTCAAGTTTTAATCTACTTTAAGATTGGTACTGGAACTAATTCAATGATTTTTTGAATCAATGCGTCTTCAGTCCATTTCTGTGCTCTGCCACTGAAACTTAAACCGATTCTGTGCCTTAAAATATCTGGCAGTAAGTCAATTGCATCATCTGGGGTTACAAAATCTCGACCTTCCAGCCAAGCCTTTGCACTGGCGGCGTGTAACAATGATAAGGTTGCCCTTGGTGAAGCACCAATATCAATTACCTCTGCCAAACTTTCATCATATTGACCGAGCTTACGAGTTGCCGCAACTAAGGCAACCATATACTTTTCAACTTCTGGCGAGACATATTGCTCAGACACTTTGTGCCTGGCTTCTAACACCATTTCAGGTGTCAAAAAAGCATCAAATATTTCTTTATCTTCACCGAAATGATGACTTCTATCCCGCTTCAAAATATCAAGCTCTTCCTCTTCGGTGGGATAACTCAACACCACATGCAACATGAATCTATCTAATTGGGCTTCTGGTAAAGGGTAGGTTCCACTTTGCTCTAATGGGTTTTGAGTCGCCATCACAATAAATAGGTTGGGGAGCTGTCTCGTTTTTCCACCTGCCGTCACCTGCTGCTCTGCCATGGCTTCTAGCAAAGCAGACTGAACTTTTGGCGGTGCGCGATTGATTTCATCAGCTAAAACTATTTCATTAAAAATAGGCCCTTTAACAAAATTTAATGCTCCTGTTTTAGGGTCGAGAATATCGGAACCCATGACATCACCAGGCATCAAGTCAGGGGTAAACTGGATTCGCTGAAAACTGGATTTTACTGCCTCAGATAAAGTTTTAACCGCTGTCGTTTTAGCTAAACCTGGTGGTCCCTCAAGTAACAAATGTCCTCCCGTCAAAACCGAAATCATCATCTTTTCTAAAACAGGCTCTTGACCAACAATAACCTTTTGTAAATGGTGTTTCAATTTCTTAAACGATTCTGGGCTAGACATGCTTGGTATCCTTTTTTAATATCTTCGCATTATATCAATATTGTACAATCTAAATGCACTACAAGCCCTAGGGCTTTCCCTAGAATTCTGTATAATCCTCATATTATTATTTATACCGCCTAAAACTAAAAATAACTAAATATGAACAAACAGACAACAAAACTTTTAATCTTAGGGTTCAAAGCAATTAGACAACAACCAAAACTAATTCAGCTATCCTTTTTTTGGTTACCATTTGTGGGTGGGTTAGCTTTAATCATTGGAGGAGGGTTATATTTTTATGAAACCAAAGTTGCTCAGCCCAAAATGGCGTATATGGGCGTCCCTATTTCACAAAACAACTGGCAAAACCTAACCCACACCTTACGTAATGAAGCCTATTTGGCTGGTTATTCCGAAAAATTCGCCAACCCTCTTTGGGTGACTTACAAAGTACACAATAACAAACAAAAATATGGAAAACGCCCCTCGTTTTCATCCGATTGGCGCAGTTTAGCTCATATATCAACAAATGATTACAAACATACTGGCTATGATAGAGGGCATCTGGCCCCTAACTATGTCATTGGAAGTCGATACGGGCGATCCGCTCAAAAAGAAACTTTTTTAATGACCAATATTAGTCCACAGAAGCCAAAATTCAACCAAAAAATATGGCAACGATTAGAAGAAGTTTCTGCCAATCACTTTTCAAAACAATTTGAATCTTTCTGGGTAGTAACCGGCCCTATTTTTGCAAAAAAACCAAATAAGCTAAAGAACACGTCTGTTGCAATTCCAAGCGCATTTTATAAAATTTTTATTGCCCCAAAAACAGAAACTCAATCCGCTTCTGCACTCGCCTTCATCATGCCACAAACAGCAAAACCAACTGATAGCCTGTTAAAGTATGTCACCAGTATTGATGAAATTGAAAAAAGAACCAAGCTTGACTTCTTCTGGCAGCTTGAAGACTCCCTAGAAGCAAAACTAGAAAAAAGTACAGACCACAAGCCTTGGAACTTACAAAAATACAGCAATTTACCAAGCAGATATTAATCTATATCAAGAAGCTTACATTAAGGCGCCTTTTGTTTTACAATCAACGTGTATAATCAATAATGTTGAGGGAACACTGAACAATGGATTAAAATTCTGGCTAAGCCCTGTAGGACATGGACTTCAATCCATTGTTCAGTGTTTCCTTAATTAACTTGGTTAGTAACAATTATCCCAAAACTATAATAGGTTTGGATAGCAATAGATTTATAGAGGAGATAGTTTCATGGACATGATTATGTTTACAATCGTTGCAATAGGTTTAATTACTGTCGTATCGATCGCAATTATTATTGCGTATGTTCGTTTTCACCACCGTAAAAAGAAAAAAGCAGCTTAAAGCCTACTGTCGGGAAAATTATTAATCATTTTCTCGTAGGTTATATTTGCCTTTAAACTATTTACCACAACGTCAAGTGGCTTATGAGATATTTTAGGCAAATCAGCTTCACCTTCTGCCTGCTCAAATGCTAATTTTTCTTCTGGTGGATTAAATTGGGCACTTACCCTGCTTATTTCCCCTAGCATCGACTCGATACCACCCATAGTTTTTTAAATACACTGCATTTAAACCGTGCAAACAAAAACTATCTTTTTTGTATTCATCACAAAATAAACGTTGATAACAAAAACCCGCAGGAATACTATTCGCTCTTAGCAAGGCAGCTAAAAGATGACTTTTTGCATAACACCATCCCATTTTATATTTTAAAACATCGCTTGCTAAATAAGTCGTTTTGATTTGATCTTGATCATCACCTGTATGCCTAATTTCATCACGCACATATTCAAAACAATTTTTTGCGGTTTCAACATCTGATGAACAACCCTTTGCCAATAACCGTGCCGTGGCTTGGATATTTGAATCTAAATAATCAATTATTTCACTTACTTCTAAAAACGGTTTCATACTAAAATAGTCCTAATTAAAAAAGGTTAGTAAAATGAACCAAAAAGATACAATATTTTCAGTGCAACACGCAAAAATTGAAG